>JACQOS010000006.1 GCA_016202425.1 Chloroflexota bacterium | reverse complement strand
GTCTTTGGCCGGCCGTACCACCCGGAGTACTACCAGCTCCTGCAGAGGTTGGCGGTGGGCAAGCGGGTGCGGTTCGTGACGGAGGGGAGCGACGCCGACCTGGTGCGGGAGTACCAGACCAGCGCGGTCACGGTCCTCCCGTCGGTGTTCACCGACGTGTACGGCAGCTACTACCCCGCGCCGGAGCTGCTCGGCCTCACCCTGCTGGAGTCCATGGCCTGCGGGACCCCGGTGGTCTGTACCGACGGGGGGCCCGGGCGGGAGCTGGTGGAGGACGGAGTCACCGGCTACGTGGTGCCGCCCAACGACCCCAAGGCCCTGGGGGAGCGGATCGCCTGTCTCCTGGACGACGCGGCGCGGGCCGCGGCCATGGGCCGCCTGGGCCGGGAGCGGGTCCTGGAGCGCTTCACCTGGCAAGCGGTGGCGGAACGCTGCTTGGACATCTATCAGGGGGCCGCCGGGCACGACGGGGCCGCTCCGGGACGGTCATCAGGCCGCTCACGGGGGCGACACGGGTGACGGGCGCACGGGACGAAGTCTTGAGCGGCGAGCGGGTCGTGCCCGGTGAGTTGGAGTTTGGGGCGCAGGCCTGGCACCTCCGGAAGTACCTCTTTGCCAGGCGGTTTGCGGAGGGGAAGCGGGTGCTGGACTGCGGCTGCGGCGTGGGGTGGGGGACCGCGATGCTGGCGGAAGCGGCGCGCTGGACGGTGGGCGTGGACATGGCGGAGCCGGTCGTCCGCTACGCACGGGAGCGATACGGCCACCCTCGGCTGACGTACGTGGCCATGGATGTTACCCGGCTCGCCTTCCCCGCGGGAACGTTCGACCTGGTGGTCTCCATCGAGGTCTTCGAGCACATCGCGGACTCCGAGGCCTTCCTGGTCGAGCTCCACCGGGTCCTAAGGCCTGGCGGGCACGTGGTCCTGTCCACTCCCAATGCGCAGTTGGAGCGATGGCAATCGCGGCGCGATGGCTGGGCGAACGCGTTCCACGTCAACCTCACGGACCCCGCCGCCCTCCGGGCGGCGCTGGCGCGGCAGTTTCAGGGCGTCGTCCTGTACGGCCTCCGCAGGCGGGGGAATCCCCTCTACAACGCCTTGCGGGCCCTGGACGTCTTCGACCTCCGGCTGAGGCTGTTCCCCCATCGCGCGCGCAGCGCGATCTGCCGGGGGCTGGGGGTGCCGGCGGCCCACGAGGTTGGGCCCGAGGACATCTTGGTCGAAACGGAAGCTACGGGCAAGGCGCAGATGACGATAGCCGTGGCGACGAAGGGCTAGGGGGCGAGGCATGGAGGAAGAGACGGGTCCCCTGCGGGTATGCCTCTACACATACCGATTCGAGCCGGACATCGGGGGAGTGGAGACCTTCTCCCGCGACTTGGCCACCGCCCTCGCGGAGGCGGGGTGTCGTGTCACGCTGATCACGAAGACTCGCCCTCCGCAAGAGGAGGCACCTCACCCATTCCGGGTGCGCCGGCGCCCCCCACCATCTGAGCTGTGGCGCCTCTTGCGGGAGGCGGACGTCTTGCAGATGAATGTGTTCAACCCGCTGGTCTTCGCCATAGGGTGGATTCTTCGGCGGAAGCTGGTCTGGACCCACTGCGACTACCCGACGACCTGCCCCCTGGGCATCGGCTGGTGGAGGGGACGGTCGTGCGACTTCGGCCCGGTGCGGTGCGTCCGCCACATCCGGCAGGAACATTCCCGCCTCGCCGTCCCCAAAGTGCTCCTTCACTTCGCCCTGCGGGTGCTGGCGAGCCGCCTGGTGGATGGCAATGTCGTCATCAGCGCGTATGGGGGACGACGCCTTCAACTCCCCCGGCAGACCCTCATCCTCATCGGCATAGACACCAGTTGGTTTGCGCCCGAGTCGGGAAGCCGGGACGGGGGCCCGGACCTGCTGTTCTGTGGGCGACATATCCCGGAGAAGGGGGGGGAGGTTCTCCTCCGCGCTGTCCGGGCGTGTCACGACCGGGGGCGCCCGGTGCGCGTGGCGTTGGAGGGAGATGGCCGTGAACGGGAACGGTGGCGGGCCCTGGCCCGGGCGCTGGAGCTGGAGGATGCCGTCACCTTCAGCGGCCAAGTGTCCCCGCCGAGGCTCCTGGAGCTGATGCGACGGGCGCGAGCCGTGGTCGTCCCGTCCGTGCACGACGAGTGCTTCGGCCTGGTGGCGCTGGAGGCGATGAGCTGCGGGACGCCGGTAATCGCAGCCCGGGTCGGGGGGTTGGGCGAACTCGTCGAAGGGGCCGGGTTGCTCTTCAGCCGTGGTAACGCCGAGGAGTTGGCCGCTCACATCATCCGCGTCCTAGACGACCCCTCCCTCGGCCGAGAACTGCGGGGGCGGTCCCGGCAAGTGGCTCAAGAGCAGCACGACCGATGCCACATGGCGGGGCAGTACCTGGCCCTGTATCGCGGCCTGCTCGGCCGGGGGGGAGTCTCGGCGTGCTAGGGGCCGTGGCGCTGGAGGAGGCCCTGCCGGTCTGCGCGGGATGCGGGGGCGCCGAGGCGGAGGTGGTGGAGCACCTGCATGAACTGAGCCTCCGCAAGGGGACCTGGCAGCGGTGGCAGGTCCTCCGGTGCCATGGCTGTGACCTGCGGTACGTCCACCCGAGGCTCCATCCGGAGGCGCTGGAGGCGATCTATGCCGGCGGGGAGTACGGGTTCGAACGCCCCGGCCTCGACGGGCCTGGGGCGGAGCGGTATCGGCAGCGCCTGCTTGACGAGGTCGCGCGCTTCCGAGCCGGGGGGGCGCTCTTGGATGTCGGATGCGCGACGGGGGAGTTCCTGGCGGCGGCGAGGCTTCGCGGGTGGGAGGTCCAGGGGGTGGAGCTGTCCCCCTACGCCGCCGCCCTAGCACGCCAACGGCACGGCCTCCCGGTCTTCGCCGGCACCCTGCGTGAGGCCCGCTTCCTGGCCGAGCGCTTCGACGTGGTAACTCTGTGGGACGTCATCGAGCACCTTCCCGACCTCCGGGCTGACCTGGAGGAGGTCCGGCGGCTCCTGCGCCCCGGCGGCCTGCTGGGCCTGGAGACGCCCAACTGGGACAGCATCTACCGGCGGATGCTGGGGCGGCGGTGGCCCGCGTACCAGCCGCGCCTCCACCTCTACTACTTCACCCGCGCCTCGGCGGCAGGGCTGCTGGCACGGGCAGGGTTTGACGTCCTGTCGAGCAGGACCGAGGTCGTCGGCTTCTTCTCGGCTCAGGGGCGGGCCCGGGGCCTGCGCCCCCGGCTGCTGCGGGGGGTTCTGCGAGAGGTGATGGTGAAGTCGCTCCTCCTGTGGCCGGACAGCCTCGTAACGCGGGCGGTCCGGGCGGGCCTGGGGCCACCGAAGGTAGACGCGGTTTCGAGGGGCAGCTTCAACGCCCAGTGCGAAGGGCATCCGTCCGGCGAGGATGGCGGCGGGCCTGCCCAGAGGTGCGGGAGCCTGGGCGCGATCCTGGACCGGTGGCTGGACCCGTTCCTGGAGGGGCGAGGGATGGGGGAGCAGCTCCGGGTCTATGGGCGCAAGCGGTGAGGGCAGGGCGGTGCGGATCGCGTTCGTGATCCCCCAAGTTCACAAGAGGGCGGGGACCGAGAAGTGCGTCGCGTGGCTGATCGAGGACCTGCAGGCCAGCCACGACGTTCGGGTGTATGCCGCGTCCGTAGAAGACACGGCCACAGGGCGGGCGGCAGTCGTTCGGCTGCCGGTCATCGGCAGGCCGGCGGCGCTCCGCTATCTGTCGTTCTTCCTGGCCAATACCCTGATCCTCGGCTGGCGGAGGCTGTGGCGCCAGCGCCCCTTCGACATCATCGACGCCACGGGGCCAGACTGCCTGTTCGCGAACGTGATCTCCATTCACTACTGCTGCGCGGCCTGGCGCGAGGCGCTGCGGCAAGGCGTGGTCCCTCTTCCCGCCGTGACCTGGCGACAGCGCCTCCGGAACCTGCACTATCGCTTCTACTTCTGGCTGACCAGCTGGATGGAGCGGCTGGTCTACCGGCACGGGGCGGCCCGCGCCTTCATCGCCGTATCGGAGGGGATCAAGCGCGACGTGGTCCGCCATCACGGTGTCCCGGGCGACCGGATCGTGGTCATCCCCAACGCGGTGGATGGGGCGGTGCGGCTCGCGCCGGAGGAGCGGGCGGCGTCCCGCGCCGCAGTCCGGCAGCAGCACGGCCTGGCCGAAGGGGACCTGGTGGTCCTGTTCCTGGCGGCGGGGGACTGGAAGCGCAAGGGGCTGCTGTTGGTCCTGCAGGCCCTGGCCCAGATCCCCGACCAAGAGGTGAAGCTCCTGGTGGTAGGGGAGGATGACCTCCCCTTCTACCGGGGACAGGCGACGGCGATGGGGCTGGATGGGCGGGTGGCCTTCTGCGGCCGCACCGGGCAGGTCGCCCGGTACTACGCCGCGGCCGACGTCTTTGTGTACCCGTCCTACTTCGAGGCCTTCGCCCTGGTGATGCTGGAGGCGGCCGGCGCAGGGCTCCCCCTCATCGCCAGCCGGGTCCACGGGGCGGAGGAACTGATCCGGGAGGGAGAGAACGGCCTGCTCGTAGAGCGCGAAGGGCGCCAGATTGCCGAGGCCATCCTGCGGCTGCGGCAGGATCCAGAGCGCCTGCGGAAGATGGCGGATCGGGCCCGAGTGATGTCGCTCCGCTTCGACCGGGCCGAGGTCGCTCGGCGCACGCTGGAGGTCTTCGCGCGTGCCCGGGCCGGGGACTAACGAGATGCGCACGCCGCCCGTGACGGTCCGCCTGTTCCACACGCTCCCGGGGGAGCGGCGGGTCAGCATGGAGACATACGCCTGCCGCCTGGCGGCGGCCATCCGGTCCTTGGCCCCGGAGGACATTCGTCTCGAGGAGCACTTCCCTCGGGAGGTCCTGCCCCGGTGGCTCGCCCGGGTGCCGGGGGGGGATGGGCCGGTGCGGCACCTGAACAGGTACGCCGGCTACCAGTGGGCGGCTCGCGGCCTCGACGCCGGCGTGAACCACGTGGTGGATCATGGCTATGGCCACCTGCTCTTCAGCCTGAGTCCGGCCCGGAGCGTGGTCACGTTCCACGATGCCATGCTCCTCAGGCTGAAGGAGCGGGCGCTCCCCACCACCTGGTATCCCCGCTGGACTATCTGGGGTCACGAACTCAGCCTCCGGGCCATCCGCCGGGCGGCACGCGTCATCGCCGATTCCGACTCCTCCCGGCGGGACCTCCTCTACCACCTCGACTACGATCCTCACAGAGTGGTGGTTGTCTACCCCGGTGTGGACGATGCCTTCCGCCCGGTGACGGATTCGGCCGCCCTCGCGGACGCCCGGCGTCGGTATGGGTTGGACCCCGAGGATCGCCTCCTGCTGCACGTGGGGCACTGCGGCTTCTACAAGAACGTCGAGGCCATCCTGCAGGCCCTGGCCCTCCTCCGGGACTGCCCAACGGTACGATGTCGGCTGGTCAAGGTGGGAGAGGGGTTCACGCCGCGCCAGGCCAGGCTCATTCAAAGTCTCGGCCTCGAAGGGCGGGTGCGCCACCTCGGCTGGGTGGGGCGGGAGGACCTCCCCCTGGTGTACGCCCTTTGCGATGTCCTAGTCTTCCCATCGTTCTACGAGGGGTTCGGATTGCCGCCGCTGGAGGCCTTCGCCTGCGGGACGCCGGTCGTGACTACGGAGGCAGGGTCGCTGCCGGAAGTGGTGGGGGACGCCGCCCAGGTCGTGGACCCGGCCTCGCCCGAAGAGATCGCCGGGGCGGTCCGCCGCGTCCTGGAGGACGAGGCCCTTCGGTCCCGCTTGGTCGCGCGGGGATTGGAGCGTGCGAAGGACTTCTCCTGGAGGCGGACGGCCAGGGACACCCTCGCGGTCTACCGTGACGTCTACAAGGAGGCGACCGCAGATGGCTAGAGAGGGCGCCGCCGCTCCGCCGGGGCACGGCCTCAAGGAGCGCCTGTACCGTTTCGCTACGAGGGGGGACGAGGCCGATGGGGCCGGCGGAGGGACAGCCGTGCAGGTGTCCCTGGGGGAACTCCTCTACTACTTCTACCAGAGGGGGGCCTTCCCCCTCCTCCGCGGGCTTGTGTACCGCTGTCGCCTCCGGGCGCACGGCCGTCGCTTCTTCCTTGGCAGGGGGACGCGGATCCTCTATCCCCGCTACCTCAGCGTCGGGGACAACGTGGCCATCGGTGACCACGTCTATCTGAGCTGCCTGTCCCGGGACGGCGTTCAGCTCGGGGATAACGTCCGGGTGCGGGAGTACACTTGGGCCCAGGCCACGAGCCAGCTCACCAATGTCGGCATGGGGATCACGGTGGGCGCCAACACGTACATCGGACCTCACTGCGTCCTGGGTGGCGGCGGCGGCCTGGTGATCGGGCGCGACGTCACCATCGGGGCGTACGTGGACCTCCTGGCCGAGAACCATGCCTTCGCCGATGCCGACCGCCCCATCAACCGGCAGGGGGTGACCCGGAAGGGGATCGTGGTGGAGGACGACTGCTGGATCGGGAACAGGGTCATCATCCTGGACGGGGTACGGGTCGGCCGAGGGTCGGTCATCGGCGCCGGGGCGGTCGTCACCCGGGACGTCCCTCCCTCTGCGGTGGCGGTCGGCAATCCCGCGCGGGCGGTGCGGAGCCGGCGGTAGGGGAAAGGAAGGGCGCGAGTGGCTGCGGTGCGCATCCTGTACGTGCAGCCGAACTCGGAGGTTGGTGGGTCGGACCTGGCCCTGTACCGGATGGTGCGTCAGTTGGACAAGGGGCAGTTCCAGCCCATTGTCGTGCTCCCGGGGCCCGGCCCGCTGGTCGAGCCTCTCCGGGCTGCCGGAGCGGAGGTGCACTTCCTGCCCATGCGGCAGCTCCGGGGTACCTGGAACCCGGCGTACCAGGCGCGCTACCTGGCGGGATTCTGGCAGACGGTGGGGGCCCTCGCCCACCTCATCCGGAGAGAGGGGATCGCGCTCGTCCATACCAACTCGATGTTCTGTCTGTACGGGGGGTGGGCCGCGGCCCGGGTCGGGCGGCCGCACATCTGGCACATCCGGGAGATCTTGCAAGGCCGGCTCGGAGTTCGCCGGGTGGTGATCCGCATGGTGCCGCGGCTCTCGACGCGAATCATCGTGATGACGCAAGCCATCCGCGCCATGTTCGGCGACGGCGCTGCCGACGAGGACAAGTTCGTCACGATCCCAGACGGGATCGACCCGGGGGAATTCCATCCAGGGGTGGATGGAGCGCGGATCCGGCGCGAGCTGGGGGTATCGCCCGACGCTCCGCTCGTCGGCTTTGTGGCCCGGCTCGTGCCGTGGAAGGGGCTGGATGTCTTCCTAGGAGCGGCGGCCAAGGTGGCGGAGGAGGTGCCGGCAGCGCGGTTCCTTATCTCGGGCGGGCCCGTGCCCGGCTCAGAGGGCTACGCCGAGGAGATGCGCCGCCTGGCCGCCCGGCTGGGCATCGCCGAGCGGGTGCTGTTTACTGACTGGCGCTATCGGCTCCACGACATTCCGGAGGTGATGAGCGCCCTGGACGTCTTCGTTCACGCGTCCGTCATCCCAGAGCCATTCGGTCTGGTTCTCATCGAGGCGATGGCCGTGGGTCGCCCGGTGATCGCCACCGCGGCGGGCGGTGTGCCCGAGGTGGTGGCGCACGGGGAGACCGGGCTGCTGGTGAGGCCGGGCGACGTGGCGGGACAGGCGGAGGCCATCCTGGCCCTCCTGAGGGATCCGGCCCGGGGCAGGGGCATGGGCCGGGCTGGGGTGGATCGAGTCAGGAAGTGCTTCACGCTCAAGGCCCAGATCGCCAAGGTGGAAGGCCTCTACCAGGCCGTGCTGGCGGGCGGGGCGATCCCCCGGGAGGAGCAAGGATGAAGGTCGTCATCCTGTGCGGCGGGAAGGGGGCCCGCCTGCGGGAGTACACCGAGGTCGTCCCCAAGGTGCTGGTCGAAGTCGGCGGGAAGCCGATCCTCTGGCACATCATGAAGATCTATGGGGCCTTCGACTTCAATGACTTCGTCCTGTGCCTGGGGCACATGGGGGACAAAATCAAGCAGTATTTTCTGGAGTACAACAGTTGGCGGACCACCGACTTCACCTTGCGCTTGGGCGCCCCCCTCGACCAGGCCCGCTACTTTAGCGATGGCGCCGAGCCATGGGAGATCACCTTCGTTGAGACGGGCATTGAGACCAACACGGGGGGCCGTCTGAAGCGGATCGAGCGGTACGTGGACGGGGATGATTTCTTCGCCACATACGGGGACGGCCTCGCGGACATTGACCTGGCCCGACTGCTCGCCTTTCACCGCGGGCACGGCCGAATCGCCACGGTGACCGCCGTGAACCCGAGGTCGAACTTCGGGATCCTGCAGATTGACGGGGACGGCCGTGTCACCGCCTTCCAAGAGAAGCCCCGTCTGGACGCGTGGGTCAATGGGGGGTTCTTCGTCTTCGACCGGCGGATCTTCGACTACCTGACGGAGAACTCGGTGCTTGAAACCGAGCCACTGGAACGGCTGGCGGCCGAGGGGGAGGTGGTGGCGTACCGGCACGAAGGTTTCTGGGCGTGCATGGACACATATAAGGATACCGTAGAGCTGAACGCCACCTGGAACGCCGGTGGGGCCCCATGGGGAATATGGGAGCGCTGATGGTGGGGGAGGCCTGGGCCGGGCGGCGGGTCCTCGTCACCGGGGCCACGGGGTTCGTCGGCGCCTGGCTGGTGAAGGCCCTCGTGGAGGCCGGGGCCACGGTCACCTGCCTGCTCCGCGACCAGCCCCGGATCTCGAATTTCACACTCCTGGGGCTGGAAGGCCAGGTCAACATTCTCCGAGGATGCGTGGAGGAAGGAGGACTGCTGGAGCGGGCGCTGAATGAATACGAATGCGACACCTGTTACCACCTCGCTGCCCAGGCGGTCGTAGTGGCGGCGAACCGGGCGCCGCTGGCGACCTTCGAGAGCAACATCAAGGGGACGTGGATCCTGCTGGAGGCCTGTCGGCGGAGCCCGCTGATGCGGCGGGTGGTGCTGGCTTCCAGCGACAAGGCCTACGGCGAGCAGGTCAACCTGCCGTACACCGAGGACAGCCCGCTGTGCGCGACCTATCCCTACGACGCCTCCAAGGCCTGCGGCGACATCCTGGCCCGGTGCTACTCCCGGGCCTACGGTCTGCCCGTGGTCGTGGCGCGGTGTGCGAACATCTACGGCGGCGGTGATCTCAACTTCTCCCGCCTCGTACCCGGCACGGTCATGGCAGCCCTGCTGGGACAGCCCCCCATCATCCGGAGCGACGGCACCCCCGTGCGGGACTACCTGTACGTCGCTGACGCGGTCCGGGGCTACCTGGCTCTGGGCGAGCGGGCCGGAGAGGCGGGGGTGACGGGCGAGGCCTTCAACTTTGGCGGCGAGAGCCCCGTTAGCGTCCTGGACCTGGTGGAGCGGATCCTCCAGACCGCAGGCCGAACCGACCTGCGGCCCGACGTGCAGTCCAAGACCAAAATAGCCGGTGAGATTGACTGCCAGTATCTGTCAAGTGCCAGGGCCCGAGGGATCTTGGGGTGGGCACCCCTGGTGGGCCTCGACGAGGGGCTGGCCCTCACCTTCGCCTGGTACCGCGAGCAGTACCCCAGGCTGGCCCCTGGGTGGTATGTCTCATCGGCTGGGCCGCGGGGATGAGGACACCGGCTACGCCTTCGGGCGTCCGGCCCGGCCAGGGATCGGCGGAAAAGACGAGCGGCGCGGGGCCTTCAAATTGCTCGGCCCGCTGGCGTCCAAGCTCGGGACGTTCTTCCCCCTCTCTCTTCACGCGCACGGCCCGTCTCATTGTCCACAACGGTGGAGCCGATCTCCTGCCAGGGTTCCCAGAATGGATGCACCGATGGACGGAACGATGCCTGACGGCACGGCGACGCCCGACCTGTCGGTCGTCATTGTGAACTACAATGCCGGCCCTCTCCTGCGGCGCTGCCTGGAGGCCCTGACGGAGGAGGCCCGGGGGATATCGGTCGAGATCCTCCTGGTGGACAACGCCTCCGTGGATGGCAGCCCTGAGACGGTCGCGGCGTTCCCGGGCGTCCGTCTCATTCGCAATAGGGTGAACGTCGGATACGCGGCCGCGAACAACCAGGGGATCCGGCTTTGCCGCGGCCGCTACATCCTCCTCCTGAACCCGGACGCGATCGTGGATTCGGGCGCCCTCGCGGCCATCCTGGGATTCATGGTCTCGCATCCGGAAGCCGGAATCTGCGGCCCCCGGGTCGTCCTGCCGGACGGGCGGCTCGATGCTCCCTGCCGCCGGTCTTTCAAGACGGCGGGAACCTACCTGTACAAGGCACTGGGGCTCTGCCGGCTGTTCCCGCGGAGCCGGGTATTCGGCCGGTACTACCTGACCTACCTGGACGACGGGGTGACCCACGAGGTGGACGCGGTCCTCGGGGCCTTCCTCCTGATCCGGCGGGAGGTGGTGGACCGGGTCGGCCTGCTGGACGAGCGCTTCTTCCTGTACTGCGAGGATGAGGACTGGTGTTATCGCGCCAAGCAGGCGGGGTGGAAGATCTATTACTATCCGGCGGCGCGGGTGTTGCACTACAAGGGCGCGTGCCGCGCGACGCGGCGGTACCGGCCGACGTACGAGTGGCATAAGGCCCTCTTCTGCTTCCACCGGAAGCACCTGGCTGTTCGCTACCCGACGCTGGTAAACGCCATCGTCTATCTGGGCATGGCTGTGAGCTTGGCGGCCTCCCTGGCGCTGTGCGCCGCCCGAGCCGCGACGCGGACGATGCTAGGTCGGCCGCGGCACCCGGCGCTGGTGGGGACCCGATAAGTGCGCACGTCCACGCTCGACATCCGGCTGGTCGGAGCGGGATACAGCAGGCAGACCCAGCTCGTGCTGAAGCGCTTGCTCGACGTGGTCGCCGCCTCGGTCCTGTTGGTGCTGCTCTTGCCGTTGTGCCTCGTGATCGTGGTTGCCATCAAGCTCACCTCACGCGGTCCAGCCCTCTACCGGTGGAGGGTGGTGGGGTTGGGGGGCCGACCGTTCGAGAGCTACAAGTTCCGCTCGATGTACGACAACGCTGTCTCGCTGCGGAAGGCCCTGGAGCCGCTCAACGAGATGCGGGGGCCGGTGTTCAAGATCCGCAACGACCCGCGGGTGACGCCGGTGGGCCGGATCCTCCGCCGGTACAGCCTGGACGAGATCCCGCAACTGATCTCCGTCCTCAAGGGGGACATGAGCCTGGTAGGGCCCCGGCCGCCGCTTCGCGAGGAGTACGAGCAATTTGACGAGTGGCACAGGCAAAAGCTCCAGGTGAGGCCGGGGATGACCTGCCTCTGGCAGGTAAGCGGGCGCAACCGGATCCGCGACTTCGACGAGTGGGTGAAGCTGGACCTGGAATACATCGAGCAGTGGTCGCTGTGGCTGGACCTGAAGATCCTGCTGCGGACCATCGGGGCGGTTCTGCGCGGCGAGGGCGTCTAGCGGCGGCGGGTTGGACCCTTTCCCGTATTCCCATAAGCACCTGGCGACACCCCTCTCAACCGGAGGCGGGGACACCGCACCCGGAGGTATGACGGAACCGTGGAAGAGCCAGAGACTAAACTGAACCTCTTCGAGTACGTGAGCGTGGCCTTCCGGTACAAGGCCCTGGTAGTGCTCTGCTGCCTGGGGGCGGTGGCCGCCGCCTACCTGTACACGCGGCGGCAGCCTATCCTCTACGAGTCCATGGCCAGCGCGATTGTGGGGCAGCTCGGCAGGCCCGCGGGCCCGCGCGATAGCATCGCCCTCACGGGAGGGCCCACCCCCGGGGTCACTAGCGCGACCATGTTCGTGACCCTCATGAAGACGCGGAGGATGACCGAGGAGGCTATCCAGCACTTTGGCCTCCAGCGGTTGGGCGCACCCACCACCGCCGACGCCACCGCCATGCTGGCGGGGATGGGCGACTTCTCCTTTACAAGCGAAGGGGCTCTGGTCGTCAAGTTCCGCTCTACCGATCCGGAGCTGGCGGCGGATCTCGCCAACTACTACCTGGAGGGAGCGGACAGGCTGACCCTCCAGTTGGGGTTCAGCGAGGCCAAGCGCCAGCGGGTCTTCCTCGAAAAAAGGCTGCCTGAAGCCCGGACAACACTCCGCCAGGCGGAGGAGAAGCTGAGGGCGTTTCAGGAGACGAACAAGAGCATCTTGTTCGGCGAGGCGGCGAGCCGGACGATGACCGAGGCGGCGAGCATCCGGACGGCGGTCCGGGGGGCCGAGCTGGGCCTGGAGATCCTGCGCAGCCGTTTGACCGACAAGCACCGCGAGGTGATCCAGCAGAAGAAGCAACTCGAAGAACTGAAGAAGCAGCTCGCCCAGGTGGAGTTCGAGAGCAGCATGCTCCTGCCGCCGAGCCAAAACCCGGGCACCCCCCGCGAGAGCATCACGTTCCCGTTCAGCCGTGTACCCGAGCTTGCCCTGGAGTTGACCCGCCTGGATGCGGAGGTGAAGCTCCACCAGACCCTCTTCAATATGCTGCAGGAGCAAATGGTGCAGGTTCGTATCCAGGAAGCCAAGGAGGGGCCGACCTTTCAGATCCTGGATCGGGCCGTGCCGCGCCAGCGCACGCTGGCGCCGCCCATGCAGCGGAACCTGATCTTCGGGGGAGGCTTCGGCCTGTTCGCCGGTGTGGGTCTGGCGCTCCTCATCAATGCAATCCGGACCGGGGGGGCGGGGGTCGCGGCGGCTCCCGCCGCGGTGCCGGGAGAAGCGGAGGGCGAGCGGTGACCGCCATCTTGGTGACCGGGGGGGCCGGCTTCATCGGCTCCCATACTGCGGACGCCCTGGTGGCCCGGGGCCGCCGGGTCCGGATCCTCGATAGCCTCGAGGAGCGGGTCCATCCCGGTGGAGCCCCGCCGTACCTCCCGAAGCCCGCCGAGCTGATCGTCGGCGACGTCCGGCTGCGGGAGGATTGGCTGCGGGCTCTCCGAGGGGTCGAGGTGGTGATCCATCTCGCCGCCTATCAGGACTACATGTGTGACTATTCCCGCTTCTTCGATGTCAACTGCGTCGGGACGGCGCTCCTGTACGAGCTCGTCGTGGAGCAACGGCTGCCTGTCCGCCGGATCATCGTCGCATCATCTCAGGCGGTGTACGGGGAGGGCCGCTACCGGTGCCCCCGGGACGGCGTGATCTACCCGGGGCCGCGCGACCAGGCACGGCTGGCGCGGGGGGCGTGGGATATCCCCTGCCCGGCGTGTGGCGGAGGAATGGCCCCCGCGGCGACCGACGAGTCCCGGGCGAACCCGCAGAATCCCTACGCCGTCTCCAAGCACGCCCAGGAGAGGCTGGCGCTGAACCTGGGGCGGGCGCATGGGATCCCGACGGTGGCCCTCCGGTACTCCATCGTGCAGGGGCCGCGCCAGTCCCCGCACAATGTCTACTCCGGCGCCTGCCGCGTCTTCGCCCTCACCCTGCTGTGCGGGCGGGCACCCATCCTCTTCGAGGATGGGGAGCAGCTCCGGGACTACGTCCACATTGACGATGTGGTGGCGGCGAACCTGCGCGTGCTGGAGGATTCCCGGGCGGACTACGAGGTGTTCAACGTGGGTGGGGACCGCCCTCACACGGTGAAGGAGCTGTACCGGGCGGTGGCGGAGGCCGTTGGCAGTTCGGTCCGCCCCCGGGTGCCGGGGGAGTACCGGGCGGGGGATACGCGGCATATCCTCTCCGACACGACCAAACTGCGCGTGCTGGGCTGGAGCCCGACGCGTACGCTGGCGCAGAATGTCGAGTCCTACATCCGATGGCTTCAGGCGCAGGGAGGGGACCCTGTCCGACTCGAGGCCGGGGAGCGCGCGATGCGGGAGGCCGGGGTCATCCGGGGGGGTGATGGGGATACCAGCCACCCAGTGGGGGGTAGGTCATGCTGATCACGCAAACACCGTTGCGGGTGAGCATCGCCGGAGGGGGGACCGATTTCAGGGAGTTCTTCCGCCATGAGGGCGGTGCCGTCCTGAGCTTTGCCATTGACAAGTTCGTGTACGTGATCGTGAAGGAACGCTTCGACGACATGATCTACGTGAACTACTCCCAGAAGGAGATCGTAGAGACGGTGGACGACCTCAAGCATAACCTCGTCCGTGAAGCCATGCGCAAGACTGGGGTGGAGCGGGGGGTGGAGATCACCACCCTGGCTGACGTCCCCTCGGAGGGGACCGGCCTTGGCTCCTCCAGCAGCATCACCGTCGGGCTGCTCAATGCCTTGTATGCCTACCAGGGGGTGCAGGTGACGGCGGAGCAACTGGCCCGTGAGGCGAGCGAGATCGAAATCGAGATCCTGGGCAAGCCTATGGGCATCCAGGATCACTACATCGCTGCGTACGGCGGCCTTCGCTTCATCGAGTTCGCCGCGGACGGCGAGGTGCGGACGCGGCGGGTGGAGGTGGCGGAGGCCCGACAGCGCAGGTTCATCTCGAACCTCCTTCTGTTCTACACGGCCAAGACCCGGCACGCGACCCAGATCCTGGCGGAGCAGAAGCGGAATGTCCCCCACCGGCTCGCGGAGCTGCGCGAGCTGCGCCGCATGGCCTACGAGGCCCTGGATCGTCTCACAAACAACTCCCTGGATAGCATCGGCCACCTCCTGCACCGGGCCTGGCTGGTGAAGCAGACCCTGGCGCCGGGAATCAGCCTCCCCGAGGTGGAGGAAACCTACGCTCGCGCCCGGGAGGTGGGTGCTCTGGGGGGAAAGCTGTGCGGGGCGGG
>JACQOS010000207.1 GCA_016202425.1 Chloroflexota bacterium | reverse complement strand
GGTCTGGGGGTGTCCCCCACTGGGCACTGCCCAGACTCACGACTTGCTACCGTCTCCTGTCGTAGGTGCGCTGCAGTGGTGGTGCATGTGGGTGCAGGGCGAGCCCTGCTCCCCCTCTCCCTTGGCAAGGGAGAGGGGGTACAGGTCGAAGACTCTTCGAGGGGTGAGGGTTTCCCGAATAGCCTCTAGCCCGCCGGTCCTCCTCTCCTTGGCCGGAACCTGGCGATCACCGGCTTCAGGAGTCTGGGGACCGCCCCGGGCTGCCAGGGCGTCCCCAGGGCAGGGAGCAGCCACCGGTCAACGCCCCAGTAGCCAGCAGTCTTCCAGGCCAGCACCAGGCCGAAGGAGAGGACCAACATGACGGGGTTGGTGCTCGCGCTCCCCGCCATCATGAAGTTCCAGTTCATGAACCCGCCGACCACGGCGCTGATCCCCACAAAGATCCCGACGATCAGGGCGACGCCCAGGAGGGTCTCCCCTACCGCCACCAGCTTGGCGAACCACGTGTAATGGCCCCCGTTCAGGAGAAACTCCAGGCCCCCCCGGTACCAGTCGTAGGCGATGAGCGGCCTCCCCTGCTGGGGGATCGCCACCGCCCTCTCCCAGAACCCCTTCAGGGTGGTCCCCGTCTCCATCCACTTGGGATCAGACAGCTTGTGCCACCCGGCGTCCAGCCACTGCCAGCCCACGTACAAGCGCACCACCAGCCAGATCCATGCGTACTCAGGGTTGGCGAACAGCGTCCGGGCGAACGGCGGGTCGGTGTACGGCGCCGTCCTCGTCCTGCCGTTTTCCTGCGTCATGCTCGGCCTCCTTTCCACGCCTCTCTCTTGCGTGTCAATGCTATTTTACCTGTGAAACCTCGAAAAAGCCTGAAAGGTGCAAGGCTGTCCCTGAAAAAACCCTGCACCTCGTTGACTCTACGCGCCGTGGTAGAATACGAAGCCGCGACGTTGAGCCAAGGACGCAGAGAATGAGCCCACCCAGGAGCGCCGAGGTTGCCCTCCCATCGGCAGGAGCCACCTACCAGGAGCGGCTCCTGGCCGTGGCGGAAGCCTCTCGGGAGATCGCCGGGGAGCTCTCTCTCGAGCAACTGCTCCAGCGCATCGTGGACCATGCCCGGCGCATCGTCTGCTGCCGGTACGCCGCCCTGGCCGTGTACGACCGGCCGCGGCACATCCAGCACTTCGTCACCTCAGGCATCGACGAGGTTGGGCGCCGCCGCATCGGCTCGCTTCCCCAGGGCAGAGGGCTGCTGGGGCTGGTCCTGGAGGCCACCGAACCTCTCCTCGTGGACGACATCGCCCTGCACCCTGCTTCCGTGGGGTTTCCCGAGGGCCATCCGCCCATGAAGACCTTCCTGGGCATCCCCCTCCGCTACCGGGGCACCTCCCTGGGCAGCCTCTACCTTACGGAGAAGGACGGGGATGGCTCTTTCACGCCGGAGGACGCGGAGATCGCCTCCATGCTGGCGGCCCAGGCAGGCGTCGCCCTGGAGAACGCACGGCTTTACGCGGAGGCCCAGCACCAGGCCCAGGAGGCCATTCGGGAGCGCCTGTCCCTGGAGGCCCTGCTCAACAGCATGCCCGAAGGTGTCTACACCCTGGACACCTCCCTCCGTATCACCCGCGTCAATCCCTACGCCGCCCAGCTCTTGGGCCAGGCCCCAGAGCGCCTCGCCGGGCGCAGGTGCAGCGACGCCTTTCCTTACCTGGGGCCTTCCGGGTTGCCCCTCTGCCAGGAAGATACGTGTCCCGCCCGCCGGGCCATGGAGACCGGCCAGCCTGCCTATGTCATGGAGACCACCCTTCGCCTGCCTGGAGGCCAGGAGCTTCCCATGGCCCTCCTGGCGACGGCCATCCGCGACGACGCAGGCGATGTGGTCGGCGTGGTGGAGACCTGCCGGGACATCCGCAGGCGTAAAGAGGTGGACGAGCTGCGGGACAGCATCATCTCTCTCGTGAGCCACGAGCTGCGGACCCCCCTCTTTCACATCAAGGGGTTCGCCAGCAGCCTCCTCCAGCCCGATGTCCAGTGGGACGAGGAGACCAAGACGGATTTCATCCGTTCCATCGACAGGGAGGCGGACCGCCTGGCGCGCCTGGTCAGCGACCTCTTGGACATGTCCCGCCTGGAAAGCGGCCGCACGGTCATGGCCCTGGAGCCCGTGGACATCCGCAAGCCCGTCCGGGCTGCTCTTCAGCACGTTGCTGCCTTCCTGCGAGACCACCGCGTGGAGGTCGGCCTTCCTCGCCGCCTTCCGCCTGCCGTTGCCGATGCCGAGCAGGTGGAGCGCGTCCTGGAGAACCTGCTGGAGAACGCGGCCAAGTACTCCCCTCGGGGCACCCTCATCTCCGTCACCGCCGAGAGGGATGGCCCTTTCCTTCGGGTCAGCATCAGCGACCAGGGGGTTGGGGTCCCGGAGAAGGACCGAGAGCGCATCTTCGAGAAGTTCGTGCGCCTGGAGCAGGAGCCGCCCTTCCGCTCTCCGGGCACGGGCCTGGGCCTGAGCATCTGCAAAGCCATTGTGGAGGCCCACGGAGGCAGCATTGGGGTGCAGCCCAACGGGACTCGGGGCTCGGTTTTCTCCTTCACGCTCCCCCTGGCCACCAGGCGCCAGACCAGGCGCGTCGCGGCGACGGGAGGGCACCGATGAACCGCAGACAGGTCGTGCTGGTCGTCGACGACGAGCCTGAGACGGTCAAATACGTGGGCGCCAACCTCAAGGCCCGGGGGTTCGACGTCCTCACCGCAGGCGACGGTACGGAGGCCCTCAAGCAGTCCGAAGAGCACCCGGTTGACCTCGTTCTCCTGGACCTGTCCATGCCCGGCCCCGACGGGTTTGAGGTCTGCCAGCGGATCCGGGAGTACTCCGATGTCCCCATCATCATCTTGAGCGCCCGGGGGCGGGAGCAAGACAAGGTCAAGGCCCTGGACCTGGGCGCCGACGACTACCTCACCAAGCCCTTCGGCGTGGAGGAACTCCTGGCCCGCGTGCGGGCGGCCCTGCGCCGGGCCCGCCCTTCGGGCGTCGGCCCCCAGCCGGTGGTGGAGACCGAGGACCTCAAGGTCGACTTCGCCGCCCGCAGCGTCACCCTCCGCGGCCAGGAGGTGAGGCTTACGCCCACGGAATACGGGCTTCTGGCCCTCCTGGCCCGCAACGCAGGCAAGGTGCTGACCCACCGGGCCCTCCTGAACAGCGTCTGGGGGCCTGAGTACGGCCAGGAGACCGAGTACCTCTGGGCCTATGTCCGCCGTTTGCGCAGGAAGCTGGAGCCAGACCCGGAGCACCCCGTGTACATCCTCACGGAACCTGGAGTAGGTTACCGCTTCCGGAGGCTGGGTTGATGGGCCTCTCTCCAGCGCAAGGCGCGGGATTTCAGGCTATCCTACAGGCTAGTGCGACTACAACCGGACCCGACTAGAACCTGTCTCAAAACTCCTTCTGGGGGAGTCCATCCCGACGGGTCGGGATTGGCGGGCTTCTATGGGTGTCCTCTAGCTACAATTTCTTCCCCCTTCCTGGCCAGGAAGGGGGCAAGGGGGATGGTCGAAAGGGTTTTTAGCACCCTCCAGGAGGCGAACCATGGAACCCTGGTCCCTCACCGCCGCTCAGGCGGCGGAGCGCATTCGCAGGCGCCAGCTCTCCCCCGTGGAGCTGGTGCAATCGGTTTTGAGGCGTATCGAACGCCTGGAGCCACGACTAAGGGCGTGGGTGACCCTGGACACCGAAGGGGCCTTGGCTGCTGCCCGGGAGGCGGAACGCGAGCTGGCCGGGCGGGGCGTTCGCGGCAAGCTCCACGGTGTTCCCATAGGGGTCAAGGACATCTTCTACACCGCCGGCATCCGGACGACCGCCTGCTCTCCCCTGTACGCCGACTTCGTTCCTGAATACGACGCCACGGCCGTGGCCCGGCTCAAGCAGGCGGGCGCCATTGTGCTGGGCAAAGCGGTCACCACCCAGTTCGCGTACCGCGACCCCTCCCCTACGGTGAACCCCTGGAACCCGGCCCACACCCCCGGAGGGTCCAGCAGTGGCTCCGCGGTGGCCGTGGCGGCCCGCATGTGCCCCGCCGCCCTGGGGTCCCAGACGGGAGGCTCAACCCTTCGGCCCGCCGCCTACAACGGCATCGTCGGTTTCAAGCCCACCTACGGCAGGATCAGCCGCTACGGCGTCATCCCCAACGCCTGGAGCCTGGACACCGTGGGCATCCTCACGCGCACGGTCGAGGACGCCGCTCTCCTTCTGGAGGTCATGGCTGGCCATGACATCAACGACCCCGCCTCCTCCCGACGCCCGGCGGATGCCTACGTGGAGGCCCTGGAATCCCTCCCCACACCCCCGAGAATAGGCGTCGTCCGGGAGTTCTTCTACCCGCAGACGACAGAGGAGGTGCGCCAGCACACCGACGCCGTGGTGGTCACGCTTCAGGAGGCGGGTGCCCGGGTGGAGGAGGTGAAGCTCCCTGCCACCTTCGCTGTTCATGAAGCGGCGCGGGAGCTGGTCAACTACGCGGAGCTGGCTGCCTTTCACCACCCCACGTTCGTCCGCCAACCCGAGGCCTACGCGCCCCTCATCCGTCGCGCCATCGAGGCGGGATACCTGTACCCCGCCGCCGACTATCTCCACGCCCAGCGCGTGCGCAGGCGCTTCCGCCGGGACCTCGAGGAGATGGTGCGAGGATGGGATGCCCTGATCACCCCTGCCACCCCTACTGCGGCGCCCAGGGACCTGAGGACCACAGGAAGCGCGGTGCTCCAGGGTGGGTGGACCTCCGCCGGCGTTCCCACCATCGCCCTCCCTTCTGGCCTGGATAGCCAGGGGCTTCCCCTGGGCGTTCAGCTCGCGGGGGCGCCCTTCGCCGAGGCCCGCCTTCTGGCCGTGGCCCGCTGGTGCGAGCAGGCCCTGGGTGTGGCGCTGGCGCCTCCGGAAGGGGCCTAGTACCTACTCTCGTAAATCCGCGTACACAAGGCCCGACCTACTCCCGCTCACCCTGAGCCCCGTCGAAGGGAGTGAGCGGACCCTCCTCGGGCCGCTCATT
>JACQOS010000210.1 GCA_016202425.1 Chloroflexota bacterium | reverse complement strand
CCCTCACCTCCTGTACCCCCTCTCCCTTGCCAAGGGAGAGAGGGAGCAGGGCTCGCCCTGCACTCCCCTGTCCCCGCGTTGCCGCGTACCTACGACAGGCGACGGTAGCGAGTCGTGGGTCTGGGCAGTGCCCAGTGGGGGACACCCCCAGACCCCCGCCATCCCGACCCATCGGGATGGACTCCCCCGAGACGAATTTTCGAACCACTGCTAGGCTCGTGCCGTCGGCTGGGCTAGCAGATTCCCCCACCGGTCCACCTCGGCCTCCCAGCCAGGGGGCAGCACCGTAGTGGCGTCCATCTGCACCACCAGGGCAGGGCCCTGGAGCCGCGTCCCAGCCCCCAGCCCGTCCCTCTTGTACACCGGGACCGTGGAGTACGACCCGTTCTCGAAGGCCACCGGCTGGGTGGCGGTGGGCTGGGGAGGAGTCGCCCCGCGTGCCGAGCTGGGGACCGGTGGCTCCGGCTTCTCCACCAGGCCGACGGCCTTGAGCCTGGCGTTGACCACCTCCACTCGCTGGGTCGTGTCGCCGTACCCGAAGCGGCGGTCATGGGCCTCGTGGAAGGCGCGGGCCAGGGCCGGGCCGAAGAGGTCCCCCGCCTCCGTGGGGTAGGAGACGGTGAGCTCGTACGATTGCCCTACGTAGCGCACGTCCAGAAGACGCTGGAGCGAGATGCGGGTGTCCCCGAACCCCTCCTGGGCCAGCTCCCAGCGGGCCTGGGCCTCCAGGGGACGGAAGGCCTCCTCCAGGGCGGCGGAGGAGAGGCCATCGCCCCGGAGGAGGAGCGTGCGGGAGTAGTCCTTCACCACGTCGGCGATGGCCACGCCGATGGCCGAGAGGATGCCCGGGTAGGCGGGCACCAGCACTCGGGGGATGCGGAGCTCATGGGCAAGCTCACAGGCGTGCATGGGGCCCGCTCCGCCAAAAGCCAGCAGGGTGAACTCGCGGGGGTCGAAACCCCGCTCCAGGGAAACGGCGCGCACCGCCCGCTCCATGTTGGAGTTCACTACCCTCACGATGCCTCTGGCAGCAGCCACGGGGTCCGTGCCCATCTGCCCGGCCAGGCTGGCCAGCGCGACCCGCGCGCGCTCCGGGTAGAGGGCCATGCGGCCCCCCAGGAAATGGTCGGGGACCAGGCGGCCCAGGAGCAGGTTGGCATCGGTCACCGTGGCCTGGGTGCCCTTGCCGTAGCATGCGGGGCCGGGGTCGGCCCCCGAGGACTCAGGCCCGACCCCGAGGGCGCCGCCGGCATCCACGCGGGCGATGGAGCCACCCCCGGCGCCGACGGTATGGATGTCGATCATGGGAACGCTCACGGGAACGCCGCCTATGGCGCTGGCCGTCGTCTCCTGGACACGCCCAGGACAGAGGGAGACGTCGGTGGACGTGCCGCCCATGTCAAAGGTGATGACGTCAGGATGGCCCGCCTGGGCCGCGACCCAGAAGGCGCCGACAACGCCCCCGGCGGGGCCGCTCAGGATGGTCCGCACCGGCTGCTGCGCCGCGAGGCGGGCCGAGATGCTGCCGCCGGAGGACTGCATGACCCTGAGGCCCAGGCGTCCCACCTGGGCCTCCAGGCGCTCGACGTATTGCCTGATGACGGGGCCTACATAGGCGTTCACCGTCACCGTGCTGGTCCGCTCGTACTCGCGGTACTCGGGAAGCACCCGGCTGGAGAGGGACACGAAAGGACGCGGCGACAGGGCCTCCAGGAGCTCCAAGAGCATGTCCTCGTGGGCAGGGTTGCGGAAGGAGAAGAGCAGGCTGACCGCCACCGCCTCTATTCCGGCGGTGGCGACCTGCCCGGCGACGCGCCGGGCCTCCTGAGGAGCCAGGGGGAGCACCGCTCGGCCATCCTTGTCCATGCGTTCGGGCGCGCCGAAGCAGAGGGCCGGCTCCACAAGAGGAGGGGGCTTGTCCTGGAGCAAGTCGTACAGGGAGGGGCGTGCCTGCCTGCCGATCTGGAGGATGTCTTCAAAGCCTCGGGTGGTAATGAGGGCCGTGCGGGCGCCGCGGCGCTCCAGCAGGGCGTTGGTGGCGACGGTGGAGCCGTGCACCACGGGCACCTGGTTCAGCACCTGAAGGTCCTCCAGCCCCCTGGCCACGGCGCGGGCCGGGTCCTGGGGTGTGGAGAGGACCTTGTGGACCCGCCAGTGTCCGTCTCGCAGGAGGAGGAAATCCGTGAACGTGCCGCCGACGTCGACGCCGACGATGCGCTGGGGCATGCCTATCTCATCCTTTCTGCTCCGCTTGCTGGGAAGGGTCGAGCCGGGACCATCAGCCGCCGGCCATGGCCCGCCCCGAGTGGGGAGCCCCGGGGCGAGCTTCCTGGACATACGCTCAAAGGGGCGGCTGCCGCGGCCCGGGGCCGGGCCCAGGCGAAGATGCCACACCTGGGCTGCCGGTGGGAGCGGGGGCAACCTGCCGGGCCCAGAAACCTACGATGCGTTCCATCTCTGCGTCCGAGACCAGGCAGCCCTGGTAGCGCCATGGCTGGGAGGCGTCGGAGGGGAGAAAGAGCATGTCGCCGCGTCCCAGGAGGTGCTCCGCTCCGGGCATGTCCAGGATGACGCGCGAGTCTACTTGGGAGGCGACATCGAAGCTGATCCTGGACGGGAAGTTGGCCTTGATGAGGCCGGTCACCACGTCCACCGAGGGACGCTGCGTGGCAACGATGAGGTGGATGCCCGCGGCCCGGCCCAACTGCGCCAGGCGGGTAAGCCCGTGCTCGGTCTCCTTGGGCGTGGTCATCATCAGGTCCGCAAGCTCGTCCACGATGACCACAATGTAGGGCAGGGGCACCGCCGCCTGCTGGTTGTACGCGTGCAAGATGTTCGCCCGCTGGCCTGCCATGAGGCGATAGCGCTCGTTCATCTCCTGGATGAGGTCCTGGAGGACCAGGGCCGCCTGGTCGGCCTCGACAATGGGAGGGTAGAGGAGGTGGGGCAGGTCCCAGAACCTGGTGAACTCCACGCGCTTGGGATCGATGAGGACCAGGCGTACCTCCTGAGGCGTGGTGGTGAGCACGAGGCTCGTGAGGAAGGACTTGAGGCAAACGCTCTTCCCGCTGCCCGTGGCGCCCGCCATGAGGAGGTGGGGGAGGCGCGTCAGGTCGGCCACCCCTGGGTGGCCTCCCACTCCCAGTCCCAGGGGCAGGGCCAGCTTGGTCTGGGCATGCACCTCGGCGAAGGCAGGCGCCTCCACCACGTTGCGCAGGCCCACGGTCGCAGCGTTGGTGTTGGGCACCTCGACGCCCACGTACCCCTTGCCAGGCACAGGCGCCTCGATGCGGACGGAAGAGACTGCCAGGGCCAGGGCGAGGTCCCTGTCCAGGGCAGCGATGGCCTCCACCTTTACTCGGGTGCCGGCAGCCTCTTCTTGCCGTTGCTCCGGTGGCCCGGCGCTCTCCCGTGGCTTGCCGGGCCGGGCCCGGCGTACCCACCCGGGCTCCACGCCAAACTGGGTGACTGTGGGCCCGGGGTTCACCGCTACGGTGCGGGCCTCGATGCCGTAGCTGGCCAGGGCCTCCTCCAACCGTCGGGCCATGCCCTGGGCCTCCTCCTGGTCGAAAGAGATGGCCCGTGGCGGGTCGAGGAGCTCGAGAGGCGGCAGGGTCCAGGGAGCCGCGATGGTTGGCAGAGGGAGGCGCGCCGGCCGGGCCGGGCTCTCTGGGGACAGGGTGGGAGCGGGAGCTGGCGCCAGCATGGTCGCCTGGGCAGCAGGCGACGGAGGAGCCGTCGCCGCTGGGCCAGCGGGGGCTACCGCAGGGGGCCGGCGCCGCACCAGCCGGGCCAGCCGTCCTGCTCCCCGGCCCAAGCGGAGCCCTCCCTCGGCTGTAACCAGGACGCCTCGCCTGAAGGCCCGGGCGGTAGCTCTGGGGCTAAAGACGAAGGCGCCGCCGAGGCCCAACAGGAGGAGGCCACCCAGGCCCCCCCATGCCGGAAGCTCTATCTTCAGGTTGGATAGGGACCAGGTGCCCCAAGCGCCCGGGCCAAAGAAGTCCCTCAGCCCCTTCCCCAGGTCCCCGGCCAGGCCGCTGCTGGCGAAGGCCCCCTGGGTGGGGTGGAAGAAGGAGAAGAGGAGCATGCCTGCCAGGGCAAGGCTGAGCCCTCCCAGCCACCGGTTCCACCGGCGCACGAAGAGGCCGGGCCGCCGCCAGGCCACCCAAAGCACTCCAGCCAGAGCGAGAGGGGCAACGGCTACCGGCGGTCCCAGGGCCTTCCAGAAGGGGTCTCGCAGCGCGGCGGGGCCAGCCAGGACTACGCCGCCCCAGGCGACCAGGGCCACGAGAAGCAGAACAGGGAGCTTCCAGCCGCCTCCGCGACGGCGGCCTTTTCGACGCCTGCTCACCCCTTTGCCCCCTCAGCCGTTGGCGCTCTCCGCCTGGCGGATGGCTTCTTCCACTTGCCGGACACCCGGGTAGTCCTGGTCAGACAGCTTGTAGCACCTGTCCAGGTACAGTTGGGCGAGCCGCAAGCCCAGGCCTGGGGAGCGCTCCACCGCCTCGACGAGCTGAGGGATGCGGTAGCTATCGGGAAGGTAGCGTGCCAGGGAGCGCATCTGGCCCACGGTCTCGCGGACCAGATGGCGGTCGTTGCCTTCCACGGCGAACTGGAGCTTACCCACCAGCTTGGCCAGTTCCCCCAGCTTGTCCCGCTCGCTCATGAAGGAGTAGAGGACCTCCTCAACGCCCAGGTCCGACAGGACGGGTTCGGCAGCGGGAGAGGGTCGCTCTCCCGGGGCCTCTGCACGCTGGGCGTAGACGCGGGCGTAGGCGAGGACCGCATCGTGGACCCGTTGCGCCGCTTCCAGGAAGCCGCCCGTCGGAAGCTCGCCCGCCGAGACCAGGTCGTCCTGCCGGCGCTGGGCCAGGGCCTCCAGGGAGGCCATTCCTCCGGGCACCGCCTCCGGCGCGGGCGGAATCGCGAAGGCGGAGAACTCCTCCAGGCCAACATCTTTCACGTGGGCTGCCAGCACGGGAGGCACGTACTTGGCGAAGTCCACCTTCATGGGGAGCACCACCAGGTACGTGGCCAGCACGTCCGCACCGGACCGGAAGTAGAGGATGGCGTGCCCCCGGGGCTCTTCCTGGCTTCCCTGGTCAAAGGCAAGGTCCATATGTGCGCGCCCTCGCTCGCCCCCGGCGGCAGGTAGGTCGCCAGGTGGGGGCTTTCCTTCCTCCGGTAGACCATG
Source organism: Chloroflexota bacterium (assembly GCA_016202425.1). GTDB lineage: Bacteria > Chloroflexota > Dehalococcoidia > Lucifugimonadales > JACQOS01 > JACQOS01. The sequence goes on along the minus strand of JACQOS010000210.1, from coordinate 31,690 downwards.
CTACTGTGGGAGCGTCGCCTTGACAAGGCCTGACCATCCCTGCCCGGGGGGGGCGGAAGTCATGAATCCGGGCCGCGTGGGGCGCCGTATGTATGTCGTGATGGAATCCCGGTGACAAGTACCGGGGAGTTCCATCTCTGTTCAAAGGCACCTATCCGAGGAGGCTCCATGAGGTACAGCAAGTTGCTCCTGGGTCTGGGTCTTGGACTGACGCTGCTCCTGGCGGCCTGCGGCGCTGAGCCGACACCTACCTCTGCGCCTACGAGGGTGGTGGCTACTCCTACGGCCACCCCTGCACCTTCGCCGACACTCAGGCCCACGACAGCGCCAGCGACGCCGACTGCCACCGCCACCTCTGCCCCTCCTGTGGCGACGGCCACGAGGGCGCCTGCGCCCACGGCTACACCGGCTCCCGTGCCCGGGACGGGTACCGTGGAGGTCCGCGTGACGGACCGGCCTCCCGAAGGGGTCACCAAGGTGCTGGTGACCGCCTCCAAGATCGAGGCCCAGCGCTCCGGCGCCGATGGCGAAGCTGGCTGGACGACCCTTGTGGAGAGCCCTCCCGTCTTCGACCTGGTAGCGGTGACGGGGTTGGAGGGGGTCCTGGGGTCAGCCACTTTGCCGGAAGGCTCGTACCAGCAGGTACGCCTGGCCGTCACCAAGGTGGTGGTGACGGAGGCAGGCCAGGACAAGGAGGCCGAGGTCCCCAGTGACAAGCTGCAGGTTGTCGGAACGTTCCAGGTGGCTGCCGGGAAGACGACTGTCCTGACGCTGGACTTCGACGCCGACAAGTCCGTGGTGCTGGCGGGGCCAAGGGTCCAGTTCAAGCCAGTGGTGAAGCTGGGCGCGGCCGCTCCCGCGGAGAAGGCGGAGTCGCCCAGGAAGGGGACGGTGGTCCTTCTGGGCGAGCTGGGCAAGTCCGGGCAGACGGGCGTCGCCGTGCTCAAGGCTGTGGGGGACAGGACGGAGGTGACGATCGACATCAAGGCTGGGGCCTCCGGCGTGGCGCAGCCGGCGCACATTCACGATAAGGACTGCACGACGGCGGGTGCGGTGAAGTACCCCCTGACCAGCGTGGTGGACGGGAAGTCAACGACGGTGGTGAGCGCCACGCTTGCGAGTCTCCAGGGGAGCCAGTTCGCCGTCCGCGTCCACAAGTCGGCGCAGGAGGCGGCGACGTACGTTGCCTGCGGAGAGGTCCCCCAGAAGTTGACGGTGGCCATCAAGGAGGTAGGCGGCTCCGGGCAGAGTGGTGAAGCTGAGCTCACCTCCCAAGGGGACAAGACGGAAGTGACCGTCAGCATCAAGCCGGGCGCAGCCGGCGTGGCGCAGCCGGCGCACATTCACGATAAGGACTGCACGACGGCGGGTGCGGTGAAGTACCCTCTGACCAGCGTGGTGGATGGGAAGTCCAGGACGGTGGTGAGCGCCACGCTTGCGAGCCTCCAGGGGAGCCAGTTCGCCATCCGCGTCCACAAGTCGGCGCAGGAGGTGGCGACGTACGTTGCCTGCGGGGAGGTCCCCTTGGTCGCCGCACCGACGCCCACGCCCACGAGGGCGCCCGCGGCCACGGCCACTCCTGTGGTGGCGCAGGTCGTCATCCGCACCTTCTCCTTCCCGGACGTCACCATCCCGGTGGGGGGCACGGTGACCTGGGTGAACGAGCACATTGAGCACACCATCACCTCGGGCGCCAGCGGCCGGTGGGACGGGCGCGGCTTCGATAGCGGCAGGTTCCTTCCTGGGCAGACCTTCAGCTACATCTTCACCACCGTGGGCACCTTCCCCTACACCTGCAAGGTCCACACCAACCTCACTGGCACGGTGACGGTGACGGCGGCGGGCAACCCATCGGTGGGCGCCGCGCCGAGTTCCACACCCGGCACGGGGACTAGCTCCGGCGACTACGGATACTGAGGTGGTCCCGGCGGGGCCGACCTTCCGGGGGAGGCCGTGGCGTGCCGTTGCTCTCTGCGGTCTGGTGCTGGGGCTCTTCCTGAGCGCTGCGTGCGGCCAGGGAGGCTACGGCGCCCCCAGGCCCACCGCCACGACCCCGGCCCGGACACCTGCTCCGGCCTCCACCGAGAGCCCAACGCCCACGGCCGTGAGGCTCGACCTGGGAGGCTATCAGTTCACCCCCGGCGTCCTGGAGGTCGAGGCCGGCAAGAAGGCCCGCATCGAGCTTCTAGGGGACGGCTTGGCCCACACCTTCACCATCGCGGCCCTGGAAGTGGATGTTGCGGTCCCGGAAGGTGCCAGGTCTCAGGTTGTGGAGTTCCTGGTGCCAGCGGGGACCGCTGGGGAACTCAAGCTCGTCTGCTCTTTCCACGAGCTGGCCGGCATGGTGGGGACCGTCCGGGTCGTCAAGTGATCCCTGCGGTGGCCCTGTAGTTTCTCCGCCATTGTTCCGCTCGTGGTGAGCCTGTCGAACCACGCGCGGAGGTGAGGGAAGCCCAGGCGTTCAGCGGGCCGCAGTGCCGGCGGGCGCCTTCGCCTGCTGGAAGGTGAGGCCCTCGGGCCCCACGTCGACGATAACGTGGCTCCCCTCGGGGAACTCCCGGGCGAGGATGCGCTTGGAGAGGGGGTTCTCCACGTAGCGCTGGAGGGCGCGACGGAGAGGCCTGGCGCCGAAGGTGGGGTCAAATCCCTCCTTGGCCAGCCACTGGCGGGCGGCAGGCGCAAGCTCCGCGGTCACACCTCGCTCGGCCAGGCGCTTCTGCACCTCTCCCATCATGAGCCCGACGATCTGCTCGATCTGCTCCTGGCTGAGGGGGTCGAAGATAACGATCTCATCGATGCGGTTCAGGAACTCCGGCCGGAAGGCCTTCCTCAGCGCCTCCTCCACGGACGCCCGGAGCTTCCTGCGCTCCGGCTCGCTTCCAGGCTCCTCCCGGCGGAAGCCCAGGGCCTGACGTCCCAGCTCCGCCGTGCCCAGGTTGCTGGTCATGATCACGACGGTGTTGCGGAAGTCCACCGTGCGTCCGTGGCCGTCGGTCAGGCGGCCGTCCTCCAGGATCTGGAGGAGGATGTTGAACACGTCCGGGTGGGCCTTCTCGATCTCGTCGAAGAGGACCACTCGGTAGGGGCGGCGGCGGACGGCCTCGGTGAGCTGGCCTCCCTCCTCGTAGCCGACGTAGCCGGGGGGAGCGCCGATGAGGCGGGAGACGGTGTGTTTCTCCAGGTACTCCGACATGTCGATGCGCACCATGTTCTCTTCTGAGTCGAAGAGGAACTGGGCAAGGGCGCGGGCCAGCTCCGTCTTGCCCACCCCCGTGGGTCCCAGGAAGATGAAGCTGCCGATGGGCCGCTTGGGGTCCTTCATGCCTGCCCGGGCCCGGCGGATGGCCTCGGCCACGACGCCGATGGCGTGGTCCTGGCCGATGACCCGCTGGTGGAGGCGCTCCTCCATGTGGAGAAGCCTTTCCGCCTCCTCCTCCAGGAGTCCGCTGAGGGGGATACCCGTCCACCGGGACACCAGGTCAGCGATCACCTCGGCGTTCACTACCGTCTCGATCTTTTTCCCGGCCATCCAGGCCTCCTTGGCCGGGTTGTACTCCTGCTCCAGCTTGAGGCGCTGGGCCTTGAGCCTCGCCGCCCCCTCATAGTCGGAGCGCTGGGCCGCGGCCTCTTCTTCGTTCTGAAGCTGCTCCAACTGGCGCTCCTTCTCCTTGAGGGAGACCGGAAGGCCCTGGGCGTCGATGCGAAGCTTGCTGGCCGCCTCGTCTATGAGGTCCACCGCCTTGTCGGGCAGGTGGCGCTCCGTGATGTAGCGGCTGCTGAGCTTGACGGCCGCCACCAGGGCGGAGTCGTCGATTTTGACCTTGTGGTGGGCCTCGTAGCGGGGCCGCAAGGCGCGGAGCATCTCGATGGCGTCGTCCAGCGAGGGCTCCTCCACCCAGATGGGCTGGAAGCGCCGCTCCAGGGCGGAGTCTTTCTCGATGTACTAGCGGTAGTCGTCGGGCGTGGTAGCGCCGACGCACTGGAGCTCTCCCCTGGCCAGGGCGGGCTTCATGAGGTTGCTGGCGTCGATGGCGCCTTCGGCGGCGCCGGCCCCCACCACGTTGTGAAGCTCGTCTATGAAGAGGATCACCTCCCCCTTGGCCCGCTTCACCTCGTCCATCACCGCCTTCAGGCGCTCTTCGAACTCGCCGCGGAACTTGGAGCCGGCGATGAGGGCCCCCAGGTCCAGGGCGAGGACCCGCCGCCCCTGGAGGATGTCTGGAACGTCGCCGGCGACGATGCGCTGGGCAAGCCCTTCGGCGATGGCCGTCTTGCCGACGCCCGCAGCGCCGATGATCACCGGGGTGTGCTTGGTGCGCCGGGCCAGGGTCTGCATCACCCGGCGGACCTCCTCCTCACGCCCGATGACCGGGTCCAGCTTGCCCTCCCGGGCCATGGCCGTGAGGTCAACGGTGTACTTGTCCAGGGCCCGGTACTTGCTCTCGGCGCGCGGGTCCGTGACCCTGGCGGTGCCCCGGACCATTTGGAGGGCCTTGTAGACCTTCTCCTGGTCAATGCCGAACTCCTTGAAGGTCCGGGCGGCCTCGCCCTCCCGCTCCAGGATGCAGCCGATGAGCAGGTGCTCGGTGCCGATGAACTCGTCCTTCAGGCGGCTGGCCTCCGCCTTGGCGCTCTCGATGACCCGAAGGGCCCGGGGAGTGGCGTAGATTTGGGAGACCTCGTGGACGGTCTTGGGCGTGCGCTCCAGGGACTGCTCCACGCGCGCCTTCAGGGAGTCCACGTTGACCCCCAGGGCCTCCATGATCTCCGCAGGCACGCCCCGCTCCAGTTGCAGGAGGGCCAGAAGGATGTGCTCCAGGTCCCACTGGCTGTGTCGGTACTGACGCACCAGCTCCTGGGAGGTGCCCAGCACCTCCTGGGCCTGTTCTGTAAAGTTCTCAGGTCTCAGCACCATGGTCGTTCACCTGCGCTTTTCTCTGTTTGTCGTTTCCCCAATGGAATGCGCGGCTGCCCGGGGCCGCCTCCAGGCTCACGAAGTGGTTCGGAAATACGTCTCGGGGGAGTCCATCCCGACGGGTCGGGATGGCAGGGGTCTGGGGGTGTCCCCCAGCTATCTTTTCTTCCCCCTCTCCCTTGCCAAGGGAGAGGGGGAACAGGGGGTGAGGGTTTCCCGAATAGCCTCACGGCTGTTGGCCTTGCTCGTGGGGCTTCCCCTCCCGGAGGGCCGGAGGGCGACCCTGGGCCCGCAGATGCTCCACCTCCGCCAAGAGCTGCTGGGCCTGCTGCTCCATCTCGGTGAGGCGCTCCATGAGACGGAGCACCACCTCGACGCCCGCCAGGTTCATGCCCAGGTCGTCCATGAGGGTCTTGATGCGCCGGACCCGCTCCAGGTCCCGCTCCGAGTAGTACCTGCGGTTGCCTTCGGAGCGGGCCGGGGTGAGGAGCCCGGCGCGCTCGTAGTAGCGCAGGGTCTGGGCGTGCAGCCCCGCCATGCGGGCCGCCACGCCCATGACGTACAGGGGCTCGTCTTGGTGCCGGGTCACGGGACTACCTCCGGCCAGCGCGGTACCGCCTGAGATCTTCGAAGAGGTGGCGCTCCCGTTCGGAGAGATTGGCGGGCAGGACCACCTTGAGGGTGACGAAGAGGCTGCCGCGGAGGGCTGGCTGCTGAAGGTTGGGCATGCCCAAACCCTTGAGTCGGAATACCTGGCCGTTCTGACTCTCGGCCGGCACGGTGAGCATCACTTTCCCCTTGAGCGTTTCCACCGCCTGCTCGCTGCCCAAGAGGGCGTCCACCAGCGACACGGGGAGCTCCACATGCAGGTCATCGCCCTTGCGGGTGAACCGGTGGTGAGGGCGGAGCGTGACTACCAGGTAGAGGTCTCTGCCGTCGGCGTTCACGTGGACGCGGGAGCCCGAGTCCACCCCGGGCGGGATGCGCACCTCCAGACGCCTGGCAGGCATGCCCCCGACGGCCGGAAGCTGGACGGTGCGCAGGACGCCCGCGAAGGCCTCCTCCAGGGTGAGCTCCATGGGTACGTCCACGGGGGCCTCGGGGGTCGCCTCCCACCAGGACGTGGTGGGCCGGTTTCCGCGCCGGAAGCCGCCCAGGATGTCGCTGAACAGGTCACCCAGGCCGAAGTCGCTCATGTCCCCGACGTCGAAGGGGCGCCGGGTGTCCGCAGGGCCGCGGCGGAAGAACGTCTCCGCTCCGGGGTGGGCGTTGGCCTGGGCAAAGCGGTCGGCGTGCTTCCAGTTCTCACCGAACTGGTCGTACTTGCGCCGCTTCTCGGGGTCGGAGAGCACCTCGTAGGCGGCGTTGACCTCTTTGAAGCGCGCCTCCGCCTCCCGCTTCCCCGGGTTCACGTCAGGATGGTATTTCCTGGCCAGCCTCCGGTACGCCTGCCGAATGTCTTTCTCGGAGGCGGTGCGCGGGACCCCCAGGACCTCGTAGTAGTCCCTGGTCATGTCTCCACCCGCCGCAGCCATCATAGCAGCTGACATTCCTCATGTCAAGATTGCTGCGAACATCTTGTAGGAGTCTTGACATAGAGACATCACCATCATGGATGGACTGGAGCACCAGGGGAGGGGTATGGCAGCGCCCTCCCTAGCAGGCTGCTGAATCCCGACTGGTCGGGACGACCATCCCCCGCGCCCCCTTCCTTGCCAGGAAGGGGGAAGAAATTGTATCTGGGGGACACCCCCAGGCCCCCGCCAATCCCGACGAGTCGGGACTGGACTCCCCTTTTTCAGCAGCCTGCTGGCGCTTTCCGGCAGATGGCCGTATGCTGGGGAGGCCGGTGGTTGCAGGCCGGAGGTGACGACGATGGAAGACCCCCGCGGGGAGCTGAACCCTTTCCAGGAGGTGTGCCTCTACTTCGACGGGGCTGCGGAGCGCCTGGGGGTGGACGACGACCTCCGGGAGCTCCTGCGCTGGCCGTGGCGAGAGCTGCGGGTGGAGGTGCCGGTGCGCCTGGACAGCGGCCGCCTGAAAGTGTTTGTCGGCTACCGGGTCCAGCACAACGGCGCCCGCGGGCCGTACAAGGGGGGAGTGCGCTATCATCCCGAAGCAGACATCGATGAGGTTCGGGCCCTCGCCGCTCTCATGACCTGGAAGACGGCCCTGGTGGGGGTCCCCTTCGGCGGCGCCAAGGGCGGCGTGCAGTGCGACCCCGACGAGATGAGCCAGGGCGAGCTCAACCGCCTGACCCGTCGCTACACCCAGAACATCTCCCACATCCTGGGGGTGAACCGGGACATCCCCGCCCCTGACCTGAACACCAACAGCCAGACCATGGCCTGGATGATGGACGCCTACGGGCAGTTGCACGGCTATGAGCCAGGCATCGTCACCGGCAAGCCCGTGGAGCTTGGCGGGTCCTACGGCCGGGAGGCGGCCCCCGGGAGGGGTGCCGTGTACTGCCTCCAGGAGTACTGTCGGCTCGTCGGGCAGGAGCTGTCGGGCGCCACGGTAGCCGTCCAGGGCTTTGGCCAAGTGGGCTCGTGGGTGGCGCGGCTGCTGGAGGGCGCAGGCTGCAAGGTGATCGCTGTGAGCGACGTGCGGGGAGGCATCCACAACCCCAAGGGTCTTGCCTTTCGCGCGTTGCTGGACCACGTCCGCGAAGGCCGGTGGGTGGCTGGCTTTCGCGATAGCGAGCCCGTGACCAACGCGGAACTGCTGGAGCTGCCGTGCGACATCCTGGTGCCCGCGGCCGTGGGGCACGTGCTGCACAAGGCGAACGCGCCTCGCGTGCGCGCCAGGATCGTGCTGGAAGGGGCCAACATGCCCACCACGCCTGAGGCGGACGCTATCCTGAACGAGCGGGGCGTGGTGATGCTCCCGGACCTGCTCGTCAATGCCGGGGGCGTCACCGTCTCCTACTTCGAGTGGGCGCAGAACATCCAGGAGTTCCGCTGGGACGAGGAACGGGTGAACGAGGAGCTCCGCAAGGTGATGACGCGGGCCTTCCAGGAGGTGTATGAACGGGCCCGGCGGGACTCGCTCATGTTGCGGGAGGCGGCCTTCGAGATCAGCGTGGAGCGGGTGGCCCGGGCGGTGGAGCTTCGGGGCTTTGTGTAGATCGGGCCCGTAGTTGCCCTGCGGTTGACACTCTGTAGCTGGGCTTGCTACCATGGACTCCGCTTCGGCGTTCGTGCGTCGCAGCGTCGGGAGTCCGTCGGGAGGCGCCCACGGGAGCAGTGCTTTGGCCTACGTGACAGCGCTCCGCTGCCGCTCGTGCAGCCGGGAATACGCCGTCGAACCTCTGAACGTCTGTGAGTTCTGTTTCGGCCCCCTGGAGGTGGTGTACGACTACGACGCCATCGCCCGGGTGCTGAGCCGGGAGCGCATCGTCCAGGGGCCTCTCTCCATGTGGCGTTACGCCGCTCTCCTCCCCGTGGACGGCGAGGAGGCGGTGGACATCAACGCCGGCTTCACGCCCCTCGTCCGCTGCCGGAACCTGGGCAGGCTCCTGGGCCTGGAGCACCTGTACGTCAAGAACGATGCGGTGAACCCCAGCTACTCCTTCAAGGACCGGGTGGTGAGCGTGGCGGCGACCAAAGCCCGCGAGTTCGGGTTCGATACTCTCGCGTGCGCGTCCACTGGGAACCTGGCGTGTAGCGTCGCCGCTCACGCCGCTCGCGCGAGCATGAAGGCCTACGTGTTCATTCCAGCCGACCTGGAGCGGGGCAAGGTGGTGGGTGCGGCCGTCTATAACCCGACCCTGGTGGCCGTGGACGGCTCCTACGATGACGTGAACCGCCTGTGCTCGGAGCTGGCCGATGCGTACCCGTGGGCTTTTGTGAACATCAACATCCGGCCGTACTACGCGGAGGGGAGCAAGACCCTGGCCTACGAGGTGGCCGAGCAACTGGGCTGGCGGGCCCCAGACCATGCCGTGGTCCCCGTCGCCTCCGGCTCCATGTTCACCAAGATCTGGAAAGGGTTCCACGAGTTCGCGTCTCTGGGGCTCATTGGCAAGGTGGCCACCCGGATGCACCTCACGCAGGCGGAAGGATGCTCGCCTATCGTGGAGGCGCATCGGGCCAACAGCCTGCACGTGCGTCCGGTGCGCCCCCACACCATCGCCAAGTCCCTGGCCATCGGCAATCCCGCCGACGGCCTTTTCGCCCTCAGGACCATCCGGGACTCCCACGGCACGGCCACGGCCGTCCCCGAGGAGGAGGTAGCCCAGGGCATCAAGTTGCTGGCGGAGACGGAGGGGATCTTCACCGAGGGCGCTGGGGGTGTGGTGGTCTCTGGACTGCGGCACCTGGCGGAGGAAGGCGCCATCAAGCCCCAAGAGCTGACGGTGGCCTACATCACCGGCAACGGCCTGAAGACCCAGGAGGTCGTGGAGCACTTGGTCCATCCCCTGGCCATCCGGCCGACGCTGGCATCTTTTGAAGAGGCCCTTCGGGGTGCCGTGGCCAGGTAGGTCGGGAGCCCGGAGACGGAGCCCAGCTCGAAGAGTCTTCGACTTTCATAGGAGGGGCAGGCATGGTCACGAAACGGGTGAAGTTCACCTTCCCGCCCGGCCTCATCACTGAGCCCGTCATCTACCGACTGGGCCAGAAGTTCCGGGTGGTCACCAACATCCGCCGCGCCGACGTCCGCGCCGACATGGGGTGGGTAGTCCTGGAGATAGACGGCGAGGCGGGCGAGATCGAGCGGGGGCTCAAATGGGTCCGGGAGGTGGGGGTCCGGGTGGATCCGGTCAGCGGCGACGTGGTGGAGGGGTAGGGTAGGGGAGAGTTGGCGCTTCTGGTATAATCGTTTCCTGTTTTCCCCCGTTCGGGGGTCTATCGGCAACGGGGGGGGGGAGGCATGATCGCATGGCTGTCGTGGTGAGAATTCCTGGCCCGTTGCGTCGCGTGACCGCAGGAGCGCCGCGGGTAGAGGTGGAGGCCACTACCCTGGCAGAGACCATCAACGTCCTGGATGCCAGGTATCCCGGGCTGAAAGAGCGCCTGTGCGACGAGACGGGGGACCTCCGGTACTTCGTCAACATCTACCTGAACGGGGAGGACGTTCGGTTCCTCCAGGGCCTGGACACCGCTACCAAGCCCGGGGACGAGGTGAGCATCGTTCCCGCAGTGGCGGGAGGCTAGGCGCGCTTCCTGGCACGTGACGCCGAGGAGCGGCCCCCTCGCGAGGGGGCCGCTCCTGCTTTTCTCAGGCCGCTGATGTAGTCGATCTGCCCCTGGTGCTGGGCCTCGTGATGGGAGGCCTGGTAGAGGAAGTAGGCGCGGGTCCTGAGAGGTTGATCCGGGCGCACCGGCACGGGCAGCAGGCCGAGGTCGAGACGCCCCAGCACCAGCAGGGCGCTCTTGCGGACCCGCTGGCCGTAGTCGAGCAGCTCCTCCCTGGGTGGCGGGGCCCAGGCGCCTACGTGCTGCGGCGTCCAGGAGAAGCCTGTGGTCCATTGGTCGGGGGCGTCGGGCGGAGGCTGGGGCATTGGCCATCGCCGGTCCCACCCTTCTCGGGACCAAACCTCCCCGGCGGGGCTCAGCCAGACGTGGAAGTAGCGGTCTTCTGACCGGAAGACGTGGAAGAGGAGAAAGCCTACAGGGTTGGCCTCCGGGCCGGGCCGCCAGGCCAGGTCCTCCTGGCGCAGGTCCTGCACCATGTCCAGCGTTCGCTGGCGTGTCCTCTCCAGGGCCTGGGCCACGTACTCACGGAGGTCCATGCTGCTCCCCTTTGCCGAACGTTGCGCTAGCGGGTCCCGCCTCGCGTCCTCAGGATGCCGGCGACGTAGTCGATCTGTCCCTGGTGCTGGGCCTCGTGATGCATGACCAGATGAAGGTAGAAGGCGCGCGTCCGCTCGGGCCGCACCAGGACGTGCCACTGGGCGGGATCGAGCTTGGGGAGGACCTCCAGGCCGCTGCGGTGGGCCTGCTCGCCGTAGGCGAGCAGCTCCTCCTTGGCCGGAGCCTTCCAGGCGGCTACCTGAGCTGGCGTCCAACTGTTTCCGGTGAACCAGAGCTCTGCGGCGTCGGGCGGCGGCGGGGGAAGGCGCCAGCGGCGATCCCATCCCTCGCGGTCCCAGACCTCGTCGGTCCCACCCAGGAGCCTGTGCAGCAGCCTGTCTTCGGAGCGGAAGATATGGAAGAGCAGGAAACCGATGGGGTTCGCCTCCGGGCCGGGCCGCCAGGCCAGGTCCTCCTGGCGCACGTCGCGGACCATGGCCAGGGTGGCCCCCCTCGTCCTCTCGATGGCGAAGCGAACGAACTCCTGGGCATCCATGCGGGCGTTCCTCTGGGCCGGGGGTGGTCCGGCCCCTGCGATGGACTTGCTCTTCTTAGGCGCCTCTTGTACCAGAAAGCGGCGGGTGTGTCAACGTTCCCTTGCCCAGGCGTGCGACGGCAGTGGCCCGGTGCCCCTCTGCTGGGCTAGGTTACGCGAGCGCGGATAGCTAGCCTCTTGCGGCGCTGCTCCACGCGCTCTTCCTCGTGGGCTGGCCGGTACCGGCGGAGGAAATCTTCGGCAAAGGCTGAGAAGGCCCCCTTCAGGATGGCCTCACGCATCTGCTCCATGGTCCTGGCGACGAACCGCAGGTTGTGGATGGTGGCCAGGCGGAGGCCCAGAAGCTCGCTGGCCCGCAGCAGGTGGTTCAGGTAGGCCGCAGAAAAATGGCGGCAGGCGAAGCAGTCGCACCCTTCCTCCACGGGCCCCTGCCTCGTCTTGAACGCAGCGCTGGTGACGTTGACCCGCCCCTGGGACGTGAACAGTGCGCCGTGGCGGGCGACCCGGGTGGGGAGGGCGCAGTCGAACAGGTCCACCCCACGGGCTACGCACTCCACCAGGTCCTCCGGTGACCCTACCCCCAGCAGGTGGCGCGGCTGCTCCTGGGGAAGGAGGGAGGCGGTGGCGGCGACTGTTGCGTAGGTCATGGCCTTGGGTTCCCCCACGGAGAGTCCACCGATGGCGTATCCCGCGAACCCCAAAGACGTGACAAGGGCAGCCGATGTCTCGCGCAGGTCCGGGAAGACACCTCCCTGGACGATGCCGAAGAGGGCCTGTCGCGCATCCGAGTGTGCGGCCCTGGACCGCTGCGCCCAGCGATGGGTGCGCTCCATGGCGGAGCGGATGACCTCTTGGTCCTGCGTGTAGGCCAGGCACTGGTCCAGGACCATGGCGACGTCGGACCCCAGGGCCTCCTGGTAGGCGATGGACCCCTCGGGGGTCAGCAGGTGGACGCTGCCGTCCACGGGCGACTGGAACTGGAGACCCTCCTCCCTCACGCGGACCCGGCTGCCGAGACTGTACGCCTGGAAGCCGCCGCTATCGGTCATCACGGGGCCGTTCCAGCCCATGAAGGCGCTCAGCCCGCCCAGCGACCGGACCCTCTCCACCCCGGGGCGAAGGAACAGGTGGTAGGTGTTTCCCAGGACCATGGGAACCCCCGCCTCCCGCAGCTCCTGAGGGGCCACGGTCTTGACGGAGCCCTGGGTGGCCACGGGGAGAAAGGCGGGCGTCGGCACGTCCCCGTGGGGCGTGTGCAGGACCCCGACGCGGGCCGCGCCATCGGTGCCGACGAGGTCAAAGGTCACGGACATGGTGGCTCACCCGCCCCGGCCCTTCGCTGGGAGCCCTCCTTTCGCGTCTCCCCATCGGCTCAGGCGGCCTTTGGGCGCCCCATTATAGTACACCGGCCCTGGAGAGCGTCTCCCACCAGAAGCGCACGGCGACGACCACCAGAAGGCCCACGAGCATGTGGCGCAGGTAGGCCGCCCGGATTCGCCGGTTGACCAGGACGCCTAGCTGCGCCCCGCCGACGCCGCCGATGGCCGCGGCCAGGGAGAGCCAGAAGGGGACCTGGCCGGTGACCAGCTTGCCCGCCAGGCCCGCGCTCAGGCCAAACCAACTGACGGCCAGGGAGCTGCCGATGGCCATGCGCAGGGGGACCGCCATGAAGACGTGGAGCACAGGCACCGTGAGGAAGCCGCCGCCCACGCCCACCATGCCGGCCAGGACGCCCTCAGGGAAGAAAAGGCCCAGGACCCAGGGCCGGCGCAGCCGGTAGCCGCCGCTGGGGGCGTGGCTGGGGCCGCCGGACGGAAGCATGAGGACGGCCCCGAGAGTGGCCATGGTCGCGAAGGCCGCCAGCAGCAGGGCATCCGGAGTCCACTTGGAGAGCACGCCTCCCAGAAGGGCGCCGCCGGCGATGAGGCCGCCCGCTGCCCCGGCGACGGTTAGGGACACCTGACGCCGCCGGTAGTAGGCGACGATGCCAGAGGCGGTGGCACACACGCCGTACACGATGACGATGGCCGCCACGGTCTTGACGGGGAGGACGCCGACGTCCAGCAGGGGCGGGCCGTAGAGGAGCAGAGGCACCATGACCAAGGCGCCGCCGCCGCCCAGCAGCCCCGTGACGACGCCCCCACCGAAGCTGAGGCCGGCCACGACGAGCCAGAGGGCCGGCGTCATGCGGCAACTCCCCGAGAGACGGCTTCGGGGCTTGTGACTTGGTAGGCCATGGTGATGCGAGGCCCGGCTCAGGCCTGGGGGAGCATACACGAAAGGAGTTAGCAGGAGAAGCAGGGCCGTTGTAGCTGCAGGTGGTCAGGGGTGCTCTTTGGGAGCTAGAGGGCTCTAGCTCTTACTTGTGCACCGTTTCACCGTAAGGCGCTACCGCAACCCGGCGAGAACCCGGAGCCGCATACCTGCCTACCCCGCGTCACCCTTCAACAGACGCTCATGCCGCACTTCGCCAGGGACAAGCTCGGCAATACCTGTGGGTGTCATTCTGAGTCCCGACTTGTCGGGACGAAGAATCTAAAGCATGGGCCTTAGACCCTTCGCGGAGTTCACCCTGAGGGACGAAGGGCTCAGGGTGACATGGTGAGGCACAGAGCCTCAGGGCAGCAATACCTGCACTATTTCTGGGGCCGGTAGCAGGGATTGGACGGGTTAAGGGGGCTTGAGCCGGCGATACCTGCGAGCCACTCATTCTGAGACCCGCCTACCAGGGTCAGATTCGATTTCTGCCATGCGCTGGGTGCAACGAGGAGTGCGGCAGATGGGGCCTTGACAAAGTTGAGTTGATCTGATATAGTAGATAGTAGATCAGTTCTAGACAGAGCTGATCAATAATACACATGGAGGTTTGTCATGCGTCTCGCAGTGTATCCGTTCAAGCAGGAGGGTGTACAAATGTATGCCGGGGTGGCAAAGGTGGGTGATCTACTCAGCATAGCGAAGGTGGATGTCTGGCGCCAAGAGAACGGAGTCGACATGGGCTACCAGAGGGTGCCAGAAACCGCGCGGACGGGCAAAGTTGCCAGGTATCTCCAATCCAGCCCCAAGGCGCTTCTGCCGACATCGGTGCTCCTTAGCTACAGGGGACCACTGAGTCGTGGTGCGTCCGAAGATGGTTGGTTGACTGTAGAGATCGCCGAGACTGGGACGCTGTGGATCGTCGACGGGCAACACCGCTTGTACGGTATCCAGCGTGCTATCAATGAGCTTGGCCTGGAACGCTTGCGTGATTACCCGCTGCCGGTAGTAATTCTGGAGAACCTCTCTCTAGAAGACGAGGCCAATCAGTTCAGGGTCATCAACGAGACGATGAAGAAGGTCCGTACGGACTTAGCTAGGCGCATCCTGGCTATGCGAATATCAGGCCTCGGACAGTCCGGACGGCAAGAAGTCCGGATGGCTGGGCGTCTTTGGGAAGCTGTAGCTGTCGGCGTTATGAGAAGTCTAAGCCAGGATGCTGATTCCCCTTGGGTTGGACGTATCCAGCCTCCGAACGTGCGTAAGCAGTCAAGTCACGTGATCAGGGAGCTTTCTTTTAGCACGTCTTTGAAACCAATCCTGAATGAGCGCCCCTACCGTACCTGGCCGGCCGACCGCATAGCGCGAGTGCTCAAGGCATACTGGCAGGCGTGCGAAGCGCTCATCCCGAGTGCGTTCCAGCAACCGGAGGACTACGTGCTATTGAAGACGCCTGGAGTATTCAGCTTACACCAACTAGCCTATCACGTTTTGGAGGTGCTACGCGCTCGAGGGGTGAGCGATCCCGGGAAATCCGATTTCCAGAACGTGCTGCAAGACCTTGGTGCGTATGCTACGGAAGATTTTTGGAAAAGGGATAACGCAGACGGTGCCGCTCTTGCCGGGTCCATGAAGGGATTCAGCATATTGGCCGATTCTATGGAAGAAGAACTGGTTGCCGCAGGTCACACGACAGAGTAGCTTTTGGAGACCATAAGCCTGCGCTGCAGCGCAGGCTCTGGGGATATTATACTGCCCAAGGCAACAACCGGCGGGAGGGGCAATATGGAACAGCGAGATATGGCTGAACCTGACGAGTTCGGCGTGCCTGTCCACGTGTTCTCCAAGAATAATCGTGAGCAGATAAGAATCAGTCTTAACGAGTACCGAGGCTTCAGCTACATTGATGTCAGACTCTTCTACCAATCTGGCCAAGGATTCAGGCCATCCAAGAAGGGCGTAACGTTCCGCAAGGAGTTGTTCCCAGAGTTCTTTCAAGGCATAGTCCAGTTGGGCGATGCACTCGGATTCGATGCTGAAACCTTGTCTGCTGTCTTGCAGCATCTAGACTCTCCAGGAGGCAATGACTAGGAGTGGTTCGGAAATACGTTATCGGGGGAGTCCAGAGGGGGGCTGTGACCCCCTCAGGCGGGGGTCTGGGGGTGTCCCCCAGCTATCTTTTCTTCCCCCTCTCCCTTGGCAAGGGAGAGGGGGTACAGGGGGTGAGGGTTTCCCGAGTAGCTTCTAGCAATATGCCTCGCTTAACCAACCATGAGCGGGGTGGCGACGTCCGGGGGGCTACCGGCGGATGGCGGAGGCGCGGGTGACGCAGAGGAGATCGCCCCTCTGGTTGTAGTAGGCCGTCTCCGTGGTGACGATGAGCATGGGGCTGCCGTCCGTGCCGGTCCGCTCCGCGATGCTGGCGTACCTGGACTGGCAGTAAATGCGGTCGCCCAGGGTGGGGAGCTGGTAGACCTCCAGCTCGTTCCCGGCGTTGAGGATCCGCTTCAGGTCGGTGGGCACGTTGGGCAGGCCGCCGCGGGCCTCCCACACCCCGCCGATGCCATCGGACACCGGGTCCTCTTTGAAGGCCCGGCTGACGGGGTCCCCTGCTGAGGGAGATGTCCGGCCCAGGTAGCTCACGTAGATATGGGGTGCGACGACCTCCCCGTAGCGGGTAGTCCTGGCGAACTCATCGTCCCAGTAGCGGGGGTCCGGGTCCATGAGGGCCTGGCAGAAACGCCTGAGCCCCTCTTTCTCCACCACCCACCAGGAGGCCTCGACGAACTCGCCCTGCACCCCCACCATCGCCTTGACCTCAGGTGTCAGCTTGGTGACTGCGGTGGCCATGCTCTCAGCTCCCCTCGAAGAGTCTTGTCGACCTCGCTTCCGCGACGGCCAGCCTGTACTAACGGACCTCCCAGATGCTTCCCGTCTTGGCCAGGAGCTTGATAGGCTGAACGGTCTCCACCTTCCAGCCCTTCTTCTTCAGCCAGGCCTCGAAGTCCTCCTGCCTCGTCCCGTGGCATTCGGCCAGCAGCCGGCCGTCGCCCAGGGCATAGACGGTGGTGACGGTCGTCCTTGGGTCTACGCGCCACTCGCGTGTGTCGTCCAGTTCAGCCCGGAACTTCTTGGGGTCATCCCAACCTGGGGCCGTTCCAATGGCGAGCCAGCGTGGCATTGCGCTCCTTTCGAGGGCGGGCCCATCCCCGCCCCGGCGAACATGGGCTTCCGGGGACTCCCCTACTCCTTGGGCGGAACGAAAGGATAGGGCACAGGCCGGCCGCCTCGCAGGGGCAGCACGATGGTGCCCGACCCGGGGCACGTCTCGACGTCGTCCTGGTTCTTCATGCCTACCTCCAGCTCAACGAACCCGAGCCCCTCTTTCACGTACCTCTTGGTCACCTTGGCGTGGCAGGTCAGCGTATCCCCGGGCACGATCATCGCCCGGTGCTGAAAGGAGACCTTCCATGCCCAGCCATCGGGCAAGCAGAGGTCCTTCAGGTACTGGGGCATGACGCTCTGCTTCCAGGTCCCCTGGGCCACCACGTTGGGCAGGCCGTCGTGATACACCGCGAAGTCCTGGTCGTAGTGGATCCTGTGCCAGTTCTCGATGGCGGCGCTCCACCGGAAGATGTGGGTGGGCGTGATGGGGCCGATGACGTAAGGGGGCATCTCCTGGCCCTCTTTCACGTCATCGTAGTGCACCTGCTTCTTGCTGCGCAGTTCTTCGGCGGTTGGCATTGCTCGTCCCTCCTCGCCTGGGCCAGTCCCTTGGCTCTTACCGGCGGATGGTCGAAGCGCGGGTGATGCAGAGCAACTGGCCCTGCTGGTCCGTGTACCTGGTCTCCGCAGTGACGATGAGCATGTGAGAGCCATCGCTGCCCACGCGCTCCGCGATGCTGGCGTACTTGGCCTGAGAGAAGATGTTGTCGCCCAGCCGGGGGTACTTGTAGAGCTCGATCTCGTTGCCCGCGTTCAGGATGCGCTTGAGCTCCGTGGGCACGTCGGGCAGCGCGCCCCGGCCCCTCCGGACGCCCCCTATCCCGTCGGACGCGGGGTTCTCCCGAAAGGCCCGGGTGACCGGGTCCTCCGCCCCCGGCGGTGTCCGGTCCAGGTAGGTGCAGTAGATGGCGGGAGTGATGGTCTCCCCGTACTTCGTGGTGCGGGCGAACTGGTCGTCCCAGTAGCGGGGGTCCGGGTCCATGAGGGCCTGGCAGAAGCGCCTGAGCCCCTCTCTCTCGATCCCCCACAAGGACGCCGGCACCCGCTCGCCCGTGACTCCAACCAGCGCCTTTACCTCGTCCGTCAGATAGGTCTTGCCGCAGGACATCTTCCCCCTCCCTCAAGGAAGCCGCCGCCCTCGGGCACACGCTCCGCCACAGCCGCCCAGCGGCCAAGAGGAGCCCCGGGGCCTGTCCGAGCTGGATGCTACCCCACGTACTTTTGCCAGTCAAGAGGCGTCGCCGGCGGCTACGGCACCAGCGGCTCGAGCACGCTGAGTTGACAGCCGAAGGGGGCACAACTAGAATCGCCCTCAACAGCATGCGCGTAGCCTACTTGGGCCCCGCCGGGAGTTTCGCAGAGGCCGCCGCGCTGCGGTACGCCCCGCAGGCCCAGCTCCTCCCCTGCACCACCATCTCGGCCGTTGCCCAAGGGGTCGCCACCGGCACCGCCGACGAAGGTGTCGTGCCCATAGAGAACAGCCTGGAGGGCTCGGTGACCGACACCCTGGACCTGCTCATCCACGACTCCTCCCTCTTCATCCGCCAGGAGCTGGTGCTCCCCGTCGAGCACTGCCTGCTCGTCCGCCCGGGGACCAGGGCGCAGGAGGTGCGGGTCATCTACTCCCACCCGCAGGCCCTGGGCCAGTGCCGCCAGTTTCTGGAGCGCCATCTGCCGGGAGCCTCGCTGGTGGCCGCCCTGAGCACCTCCGCGGCTGCCCAGCAGGTGCACGAGACCCGCGAGCCTGCCGCGGCCATAGGGACAGCCCGAGCCGCGGAGCTGTACCACCTGGAGGTGCTCGCCCGGGGCATCCAGGACAACCCCTCCAACGCGACCCGGTTCGTCGTCCTGGGCCACGCCGACCATCCGCCCACCGGGGATGACAAGACCTCCCTTTGCTTCTCTTTCGCCGAGGACAGCCCCGGGCTTCTCTATCGTACCCTGGGGGAGTTCGCTCGACGCAACATCAACCTTGCCAAAGTGGAGTCCCGTCCCACCAAGCAGAGCCTGGGGCAATATATCTTTCTGGTAGACCTGGCCGGCCACAAAGAAGACCCCGTGGTGAAGCGGGCCCTCCGTGGACTCCAAAGGCGGGTCTCGTTCTTCAAAGTCTTCGGGTCCTACCCCCGCTACCGGAACGCCATCCAGTAGGAGAGCCCGAACGCTGTCCACAGGAACACCTCAGGGACCCCTGGAGCCGCGTCACGGCCCGCGCCTCTACGCCATGCCACCTACGCCGGCCGCCAGCCGCGACATGCGCCCCCAAGCGTTGGCGCCCCCGGCTCCTGGCCAGCAACTCTGAGCGTGCGGTGTTGGCCCCTGGCTCAATTGTCGTGAGCATGGCCTCTCGGTCTCTCCTTAGGGAGGCCATCCTCCTCACTGGCCTCACTGCCGTCGCCCTGGCCCTGAGGCTGTACCGGCTGGAGGCCATCCCCCCAGGGTTTCACGGCGACGAGGCTGCCTTCGGAATGGAGGCAGCGAGGATCGCCCGGGGCGAGTGGATCGGCATCTGGACGGGCGTCACGTTGGGCCACCCCACCGGCCACCTGTACTGGACGGCGCTCCTGGTCAAGGTCTTCGGCCCCTCGGTCTTCTCCGTGCGGCTGGCCATGGCCCTGGTGGGCACCCTCACCGTGCCGGCGGCGTACCTGTTGCTCCGGCAGCTCTTTTCCTTCAGGGTCGCCTTCACGGCCAGCGCCTTCATCGCCTTCTCTTTCTGGCACCTGGTCTACAGCCGCGCGGGCTGGACCATCGCCCCCGCGGTGCTCCTCCTGCTCCTGAGCCTCGCCTGCCTGTTCCGCTCGTGGCAGAGAGGGAGCTGGCCCTTCGCCATTGCTGGAGGCATCCTCCTCGGCCTTGGGTTCTACACCCACAAGAACTTCCCCTTCTACTACGCGGGCGTCTGGGCCTTTGGCCTCGCCCGCATCGTCCTGGACCGGTCCGTCGCCCGCCGGCAGCTCACCGGGGTGTTCCTCCTCCTCTCGGTAGTTGCGGCGGCTCCCTTCCTGGACTTCCTCGCGGGGAACTACGGGCTGTTCCTCCAGCGGCTCAAGCTGGAGTCCTTCTTCGAGCAGCCCTTCTTCCAGAACGCGCCGGGCGTGCTCGGCAAGGCCGGCGCCACCATGCTGCGGGTCCTGGAGGTGCTGTTCCTCTTTCATTTCTGGACGCCCGTGGACTACGTGGACGGGACCGGCGGCAGGCCCCTCATGGGCGTGGTCCTCTCGGCCTTCTTCTGGCTGGGCCTGGTGGTGACGGCGCGCCGCCTGAAAGAGCCCGCCTACCAGCTCCTGGCCATCGGTTGGCTGGCAGGCTCACTGCCCCCCATGCTCGCGGTCACGGGGGAGCAGCGACGCCTCCTGGGGGCCATGCCCTTCATGATGGCCTACGCCGCCCTGGGCCTGGAGGCCGCGATTCTCTGGGGCACACGCCTGGCCATCAAGCTGAAGGGGTGGGCTCGGGAACGTCAGGGCCGGGAGCGGCTTCTGCGTGCCTCCGCGAACGTTGGCCTGACACTCTTCCTGCTCTCCTTCGCCATCACCAACGCGAGCTACTACTTCGTGTCCTGGCCTGCTAGCTATCAAGCCAAGCTGACCTACGCCTTCGACCTCGTCAAGGCCATCGAGTATCTCAAGGCCCACGGCTCCGGCGCCTACGTGTACTTCTACGCCGACCGCTGGTCCTTCAACTACGAGACCCGCCAGTTCCTGCTGCCGGGCCTGCCCGGCGAGGACCGCTCGACGCAGTTCGGCGGCGACGGCACGCTGGAGCGGCGGCATAGCGGCAAGGTGGTCTACGTCTTGCTGGGCGAGTACACGCGCCTCGCCGACGACCTGCGGGCCCTGTACCCAGAGGGGCCCGACGAGGGGAACGACTTCTACGAGGCCAGGGACACCGATGGCAGGGCCATCTTCGCCGCCCTGGTCTCCTTCAGGTAGCCCCGCCCCCCGCCGCACCGAACGCGACGGTCTCGCCCGTGTCGCTTCGGTGGACCGTTCGTCCCAGCACGAGGTGCTGGAGGTGGGCCAGGGTCTCCATGAGGGCCATGCGGCGGGTGACGGGCCTCAGATCGCGCCAGGGGGCCACGTTCCAGGTAATGCCCGACGCGACCTGGTACGCCGTCCTGGGCCCATCCCGAAGCTGGGCCAGCAGCTCCTGGGTGCGGTGCTCATGATGGCGCAGGAGCTCGTCTACACGATTCGCCAGCCCGGGAAAGGAGCGCTCATGGGCCGGGTGGACCATGTCCACGTCCAGGCCACTGAGGCCCCTCAGGCTCTCCAAAAAGGCTCCCAAGGGGTCACCCTTCTCCCCGGGGGACAGGCTCACGTGCGGAGTGATGCTGGGAAGGACGTGGTCGCCCGAGAACAGCAGCCGCCTCCGGGCATCGTGGACGCAGAGGTGACCCGCCGTGTGCCCGGGCGTCCACCTGGCCCAGAGGCCCGAGTCCGGCAGGACCTCCTCTCCTCCTTCATAGCGGACGTCCACCAGCGGCGGCTCCCACTGCCGGTGCTCCCGTTGGGGCTGGCTGCTGCCCGGCCGCCTTCGGGACGTTTCAGACGCCTCCTTCGCCTCCTCCGGAGGGAACCCGTGGCTCACCAGGAACCGGCGCGCTGCCTCGGCGTCCCACGTTCGATGGTAGAGGGAGGGGTTGCCGGTGCCGGGCGAATCCAGGCGGTGCATCGCCACGCGGGCGCCGGTGACCTCCTTGACGCGGTTGGCCAGCCCGGCGTGGTCGTGGTGAGCGTGGGTCACGATGAGCAGAACGATGTCCCGCAGAGGGACCCCCGCCTCCGAGAGCTGCTTCCGTAGAGCCTGGAACCCGGCGTCGGTGTTCATGCCGGCATCAATGAGCACCCAGCCCTGGGGCGCCTTGACCGCGTAGACAAACGTGTACCGCAGGCCGCCGTCGGGGACCAGCGGGTCCCTGGGCATGGGCACCTGGAACTGGAACACCCCTTCCGCTATTTGCATGGCCACAGCTCCGAAAAGAGACCGGTCCGGCCACTGGGAAGTGTAGCAGCACCGGCGGTGGGCTGACAACGCCGCTCCGAGGTTTCCCATCCACCGGGCTTCTCGCCACAACCTTCGCGACCGCGCAGCCGAGGATGTGTTCCTCCCCATGGAGCGCGGGCACCGACGGTTTGCGTCCCCACCCCGCCCGTGGTAGACTACGCGGGGTTCCAAGACGGTATGTGAGGAGGTATCTGTGGAGGCGACACTTCCCAAATGTCAGAAATGCACGGCGGGGGACCTGGTACCCCTTTCCGACTTCGGCGGTCAGGGGGCTCCCATCCACTACAAGGCCTGGGTCTGCACGAATCCCTCCTGTGGCTTCAACATCAAGATCCGCAACGGAGACGTCTACATCAACGAGCCCATCACCAACGGGGCGGCCCACCTCCCGCGGATGCGCTAGAGCCAGCGCCCTGGCCTTCCAGCAGCTCTTCAGGATGCGGCGGCGCCGCACGAGAGAAGGGGTCAGAAGCCGGCCCCACCATGAGACCTTGGGCTGACCCTGGCTCCCTGATCGTCGCAAGGGAGATGGAGAGGCGATGGGAGGCCAGGGGCCCTGCCGGAGGGCGCTTATCCGGCCCGCGATGACGATGGTGTCCCGCTCTTCCCGAAAGCGCCGCGCCCCGGGGGGCGTCGCCCTCGGCATGGTCGTTGCGGGGGCCCTGCTCCTCCTCGTTGGGGGTGGGTACTTCCTGTACTCGTGGGTCGCCACGAAAGGGCTGGAGTCCCTCGTCTACACGCCTCCCACGCCTGGCGGGGCCACGGGAGCGGCGCAAAAGCCGCTGACCCTGGCGTGGCTGCGCCCCCAAGCCTCCGCCTCCCCATCCCCAGACGCTGGCAGTCTTCGCCTGTACCCGGGGGAGTACCTGCCTTTCTACTCCTGGGCCCAGCCCTGGGCCGTGGCCGAAGTGCCCGTGCCCCTGGAGGCAGGGGTCGAAGGCTTCCTGCCTCTGGGCCAGTTCGCTCCCGCCCCCATGGGGTCGCTCCCCCCAGCCACCCGGATACGCATCCCCGCCATAGAGCTGGAGGCCGAGGTCCGTAACCTGGCCATCGTCAACCTGGGCGACGACCGTGAGTACGAGACCCCCAAGTTCGTCGTCGGCCACATCCCCCAGAGCGCCGGTCCCGGAGAAGTGGGGAACAACTGGCTTTTCGGCCACCTGGAAAGCCGCATCCGGAACGAGGGGGCAGTGTTCCAGGACCTCCCCAAGGTTCCCGAGGTCCTGCGCCGGGGCCAGCGAGTGTACGTGTTCCTGGAGAGCTCCCTGGGCAGCTACCTTTATGAAGTGGCGGAGACCAGAGTCGTCCACGGGACCGAGCTGTGGCTCTACCCCTCGGACCAGCCCATCCTCACCCTGGTCACCTGCGTCCCTCCCATCACCTACGACTACCGGCTGCTGGTTACCGCGCGCCTGGTGGGGTTCAAGCCGCCGTAAGGACCCGCCGGGGAAGCTTCGGCCAGACCGAGTCGGCGTTCTCCGAACCTCTGGTGTTGACCCGCCATGAGACACACCCCGAAGCCCTTCCCATGATCACCCAACGTCACCTCGTGCCAACCCCGCCGCTGCACGTTCGAACGTCCAACGCGTCCCACGGCAGCCAGCCTCTTCAAACTTTCTTCAAAGTCTTGCGTTATAAAGGATGCAGGAGCGAGGCACGAGATAGGAGGTTGGAGACATGAAAAGACGCTGGCTCTTTCTAGGTCTGCTTGCGGGGGTCCTGGCCCTCGGCATCACGGGCGGCACCGTTCTGGCGCAGAGTGGCGACTCGGGCGGAGGCTCGCCCCTGAACAGCTTCGTCTCGCGAGTGGCCGCTATATTGGGCCTGGACGAGGCCAAAGTCCAGGGCGCCTTCAAGCAGGCAGCCAAGGAGATGGAGGACGAAGCCCTCCAGCAGAAGCTGGACCGCATGGTGGAGCAGGGCAGGCTGACGCGGGAGCAGGCGGACCAGATCAAGACGTGGTACCAGTCCCGGCCCGAAGCCCTCTCTCCCGGGTTTCCGTTCCCCGGGTTCCGAGGGCACGGGTTCCACCGCGGCGGCTGGATGTGGGGAGGCAAGGGATTCAACCACATGGCTGCCCCGACTCCCACTCCGCAGAGTTCCGGGACCACCTCGTTCTGAGGCGCGGGACCCGGATAGAATCGAGGGACGGGGCCTTGCCCCGTCCCTGCTTCCATGCGGTACCGAGGCGGGCTACGGCAGTGACTCCGAGGCAATGGAGATGGCGAGCACGGTCCTGATAGTGGAGGACGACCCCAACACCGTCGAGTTGGTGCGCCTGTACCTGGGCCGCGATGGCCACAAGGTGCTGATCGCTTCCGACGGCCCCGAAGGGCTGCGCCTGGCCCGGGAAGCCCACCCGGACCTGGTGGTCCTGGACCTGATGTTGCCGGGCCTGGATGGTATGGAGGTGTGCCGCATCTTGAGAGAGGAGTCGGACGTGCCCATAGTCATGCTCACGGCCCGGGTCGAGGAGGACGACCGCCTGGTGGGCCTGGACCTGGGAGCCGATGACTACGTCGCCAAGCCCTTCAGCCCCAGGGAACTGGCAGCGCGGATCCGGGCGGTGCTGCGGCGAACAGCGACCGGCGCCGTGGACCGGGGGCCTGCCGAGCTACGGCATGGGAACATCACGGCAGACCTCCGCCACCGAGCAGTGCGCGTCGGGGCGACACCAGTGCGTCTTACGCCCACCGAGTTCCGGCTGCTGGTCTTGCTCCTGCGCCAGCCGGGCAGGACCTTCACCAGGCAGGAGATCATGGACAGGGTGTTTGGCGAGGACTTCGACGGCTTCGATAGAACGGTGGACGCTCACGTCTCCAACCTCCGCCGGAAGCTCGAGGCAGACCCGCAGAGGCCCCGCTATATTCACGCCGTCTACGGCGTAGGCTACAGGTTCGGCGATGCCTAGCTGGTTCTTCGGTCTCCAGTTCCGTCTGGTCCTGGGCTTCACGCTCGCGCTGGTCTTGGCTCTGGGGAGCATCAGTTGGTACGTGGGGGTCGCCGCGCAGCGAGAAGCAGACCGCTTCCAGCGACAGATGGCGGAGAGCCGGGCTGCCCGTATCGAGCAGATCGTCGAGCGGTACTACTCAGCCCGGCGCGGTTGGACCGACCTTCAACCTGCCATCGAGCAGGCCGGCGCCCTGTATGGATGGCGCATCGTAGTCACGGACCGGGAGGGGCGGGTGCTCGGCGATTCTCACCTACAGTTTGGCAGACCCTGGAGACAGGCCAGGCAAGGGGGCCAGCTCTTTCCCGTCCTCAGCGAAGGCAGCCAGGTAGGCTCTCTTGCCATCGCTCCCAGCGACGCCCCGGAAATAGCTCCAGAGCCTCCCTTGTCTCGACTGGTGTCGGCAGTGAACCGGTCCCTCCTCTGGACCGGTCTGGCGGCGGGGGCAACCGGAATCTTGCTGGTCTCCCTGATGGCCCGCCGGGTCTTGGCTCCGGTGCGGCTCCTGGGCTCGGCGGCACGGAGCCTCGGCCAGGGCGACCTGGCCAGGAGGGTGCAGGCCCCGGGCCGCGACGAGGTCGGCGAGCTGGCCCGTACCTTCAACACCATGGCGGACAGCTTGCAGAAGGCGGAGCGGCAGCGCCGCAATCTGGTCGCCGATGTGGCCCATGAGCTGAGAACGCCGCTCTCCAACATCCAGGGCTACCTGGAGGCGGTGAAGGACGGCCTCCTGCAGCCCGACAGCGCCACCATTGACACTGTCTACCAGCAGGTGTTGCAGCTAGCGCACCTGGTGGAGGACCTGAGACTGCTGGCCCTGGCGGAGGCGGGAGCGCTACGCCTGAACCGCGAGCCGGACTCCATGGTAGAGGTGCTTCGCAAGACGGCGGAAGCCATGCGGCCCCGCGCAGAGGCCAAGGGCGTCACCATTGCTCTCGATGTCCCGCCCGATTTTCCTCTGGTTGAGATGGACAGAAGGCGCATCGCCCAGGTGGTGGGTAACCTGCTGGAAAACGCCGTCCTTCACACTCCAGAGGCTGGCCAGGTGACCATCACGGCGGAAGTGGCAGGGCCCAGCGCCACGGTCACCGTCGCCGACACCGGGGAAGGCATTCCTCCAGATCTCCTCCCCCATGTGTTCGAGCGGTTCTTCCGCGTTGATCCATCGCGGAGCCGGGCCACAGGGGGCGTCGGCCTAGGGCTCACCATCGCCAGACAACTGGTGGAGGCCCACGGGGGCACCATCCGCGCCGAGAGCACCCCGGGAAAGGGGAGCCGATTCGTTTTCGAGCTGCCACTGTCGGCACCAGGCAGCACTCACGAGCACAGGGGGTAAGAAGCCATGGGAGGCGTTCTGGACACGTTCAAGACCTTGAAGTTGTGGCAAGTCGGCGTGCTGGCCGCCGTGCTGGTAGGGGCCGTGGGCGGCGCCTACGGGGTGTACGCCCTGGCCGCTGGCCCGGGCCGTACCAGAACAGGTGAGAACCAGCAGCTCATCCCGGTGCGGTACGGGAACCTGGTGAATCAGGTCTCCACCAACGGGAGCTTAATGTTCCCCAACCGGATAGAGCTCACCTTCGGTACCCAGGGCACCGTGGGGGAGCTGCTGGTGCAGGAAGGAACGCAGGTGAAGGCAGGGGAGGTCATCGCCAGGCTGGACGCGGCGACAGTGGCGTCCCTGGAGAGGGCGGTAGCCCAGGCACGGGTGAACCTGCGCAATGCTGAAGAGGCCCTCGCCAAGGAGAAGGCCCCTTACACGCCCGACGATGTCGCCAGGGCCCAGTTGCAGGTGGACTCCGCCAAGACCTCCCTGGCCAATGCCGAGAGGGACTTGAAGCTCGCCCAGAAGGACTGGACCAGCAAGTTGCAGACAGCCCAGGAGGCCGTCACCACTGCCAAGGACGGCTACGGCCGAGTGTTCGCGAAGTGGCTGGGGATCGAGTTGAGCAAAGACCAGGTGGACATGGCCCCAGAGACTCTCCTGGGCTCCTGGAAGGTTGACCTGACGGTGCTCTTCGCCCCCGACCGGCGGTTCCAGGACATCGGGATGGGATGGCTCGTTGTGGGCTCTCCGCCCGATGCTCCTGCCACACCGTGGAGCGAGCCTGTGGTGTATGTCTGGCTCAATATGTTCCCCGGTTCCATACTACCCACCTGTGAGAATGGCGTCGTCCCTCCCCAAGGTGCCTGTATCAAGAAGGAGATGGACAACGCCTGGGATGCCTATGAGAAGGAGCGGGACAGTCTGGATACCGTGCAGACCCAGGCGGCGAAGGCCATCGCCAGCGCGGAGAGCGCTCTAGCGCGGGCCAAGGACAGCCTTGCCGCGGCGGAGCAGGCGCTGGCGGACCTCCAGACAGGCCCTGACCCCCTCGACGTGGCCCTCCGAGAAGCTGAGGTCACCTCGGCGCGGGTGGCCCTCGAGACAGCCGTCCAGCGGCTGGAGGGCGCGACCCTCAGGGCTACCATGGCCGGAACCGTCTCCGCCGTGGGCGTGGTGGCCGGGCAAACGGTCAACGCCAACGCCGTCATCGCCGAAGTCGTGGACCCGACGGTGGTGGAGCTGGACGGTATCGTGAATGAGATCGACGTGTTGTTCGTGCGCCAAGGGGCCGAGGCTGCCGTGACCATGGACGCCCTGCCCGGCCAGGTGCTTCGGGCATCCGTCTCTACCATCGCCTCCGCAGCCCGGAGCCAGCAGGGGGTCGTGAGCTATCCCATACGCATTCAGGTCCAGGTCCCCCAGGGCGTGGAGCTCCGGGAGGGCCTGAGTGCCACGGCCAGCATCGTCATCCGCCAAGAGAACAACGTCCTGCTGGTACCCATCCAGGCCCTGTACGGCACCTTTGACCAGCCCGTGGTGCGGGTGATGACCAACGGGCGGGTCGAGGAGCGGCCCGTGGTGTTGGGCAACAGCGACGACTACTGGGTGGCGGTCCGCCAGGGCCTGGCCGATGGGGAGCAGGTGGTCATGGAGGCCCAGGCGGCAACCACGAGCCAGTTGGGTTTCGGCCAGGCTATGCGCGGGTTCCAGGGCCAGCTCTCCGGCAGAGAGGTCTTCCAGGCGCCGGGAGGGCAAGGCCAGCGACAGGGTACGGGCGGGACTGGCCAACGAGCCCAACCGACGCCTCGGGCACAAAGGTAGGTGGGCCTTGATCGAACTGGAGAACGTGACCAAGGTCTACCGCATGGGCAGGGTGCAGGTCCCCGCCCTCCAGGGCGTCAGCTTGAGCGTCCAGCAGGGCGAGATGCTCTCCATCATGGGCCCTTCCGGGTCCGGCAAGTCGACCCTGATGAACGTCCTCGGCTGTCTTGACGTGCCAACCTCGGGAAGGTATGTCCTGCAAGGGGCAGAGGTGGGACGCCTGGGAGACGACCGGCTGGCGGAGATACGCAACCGCAAGATCGGCTTCGTCTTCCAGACCTACAACCTCCTGCCGCGCCTCACCGCCCTGGCCAACGTGGAGCTGCCTCTGCTCTACGGCAACGGGCATGACGCCAGGAAGCGAGCGCTGGGGGCCCTGGAGAGGGTGGGACTCGGACACCGGGCTCGCCACCGCCCGGCCGAGCTGTCGGGAGGAGAGCAACAGCGAGTGGGCATCGCCCGGGCGCTGGTCAAGAACCCCTCCATCCTCCTGGCGGACGAGCCCACGGGGAACCTGGACAGCCGGTCCAGCTACGAGATCCTCGTCATTCTCCAGCGGCTGAACCGGGAAGAAGGGCTCACGGTGGTCATCGTGACCCACGAGGCCGACATCGCCGCTCACACTAAGAGGGTCGTCTCTATGCGGGACGGGCGAGTGGTGAGGGACGAGCCTGTCAAAGAACCTCGCCAGGCCGCTTCGGACGGCCAGGGGATGGAGCGAGGCCAGTGAACCCCCTGAGGACCCTCTACACCGCCCTGTCGTCCCTGGGAGCGAACAAGCTCCGGTCCGGCCTCACCCTCCTGGGCATTGTCATTGGGGTGGCGGCGGTGATCTCCCTCATGGCCATCGGCAGGGGCGCCCAGCGCGCCATTACCGCCAACATCGAGGCCCTGGGGACCAACCTGCTCTTTGTGCGGCCAGGAGCATCGAGCCAGGGAGGTGTCTTCGGCGGGCTGGGAAGCGCCTCCACCCTGACGCTAGACGATGCCTTCGCCATCCTGGACCCCGTGTACGCGCCTTCGGTGGCAGCCGTGGCCCCTGAGCTTCGTTCCACGGGCCAGGTGGTGGCCGGTAGCAAGAACACCTTCACCCAGGTGGTGGGCGTGACCCCCGAGTACCGGTTCGTGCGGAATGTTCCCGCTGCCTCAGGCCAGTTCGTTACCTGGGGGCAGGTAGACAATCGCTCTGAAGTGGTCGTCCTGGGGTCGAGGGTATCGGAGACGCTCTTTGGCTTCCGGGACCCCGTGGGCCAGACGGTGAGGATCAACGGGCGGCAGTTCACCGTCATCGGGGTGCTCAAGAGCCAGGGCGGTGGTGCCCAGGGACTCTTCGACGACCAGGTGCTGGTGCCCATCACCACGGCGTACTACCGCCTCGTCTCGCAACGTACGGCCCAGGGCGGCGTCAATGTCCAGACGGTCAACGTGCAGGTACGCAGCGGCGACGCCATGGGCAGCGCGGTGCAGGAGATCGCCACGGTGCTGCGCCTAAGACACCGGATCACCGGCGAGGACGACTTCAACGTAAGCAGCCAGCAGGAGACCATCGAGACCCTGGAAGAGACCACCAACACCTTCGTGGTGTTCCTCGGTGCCATTGCCAGCATCTCCTTGCTGGTGGGCGGCATCGGCATCATGAACATCATGCTGGTCTCGGTGACGGAGCGCACCCGGGAGATCGGCATCCGCAAGGCCATGGGGGCCAAGCGCCGGGACGTCCTGTTCCAGTTCGTGTCGGAGGCGACGCTGCTGAGCCTGGGTGGAGGTGGCTTGGGAGTCCTGCTGGGGTTCGGGCTGTCACAAGCCCTGAGCGGACGCAACCTCGTCGGCCAGACCTTCCGGACGGCCTTCAGCGGTGACATCGCCCTCCTGGCATTGATCGTGTCGGCGGCCATCGGACTCTTCTTCGGCATCTACCCTGCGGTGCGGGCGGCGCGGCTGCACCCCATCGAGGCGCTGCGGTACGAGTAGGCCGATAAGTACGGAAAGGAGAACTGCATGACTACCAAGGCATTTGTGCTGCTCCTGGTCGTCGTCCTTGCCCTGGGCGGGAGCATAGGGGGAGCCTTTGCCGGTGGCATGGCCATGGGCAAAAGTCAGGGGAAGAAAGAGGCGAGCAGCGCCCTGCCTGCGCGATCAACTTCAGGCGCCGGGCAGCAATTCCAGGGCGAGATGAGCCAGGAGCAGCTCCAGCAGCTCCGTCAGCAGTTCCAGGGCCAGTCCGGCCAGGGGAGCCGGACTGGCTTCATGGGCGGCGGTGGGCTGACCGGCACCGTTGAGAGCGTCCAGGGCAACACGTTGACCGTCAACACGCCCCAGGGGCCGCTGCGGGCGGCCATCGGCGCCGATACGACCATCCAGAAGCTCGCGAAAGGCACCCTTCAAGACCTCACGAAGGGCCTGCGGGTAACGGTGGTCGGCCAGCGTGGTGAGGACGGCACCCTTGCGGCCCAGTCTGTTCTCATTACCCCTGAGGGTGCCGGCGAGTTCTTTTTCGGGGACCGCCAGCAGCGCGACCAGCGGTCGCCGTAGCGTCGAACGAGTGCCAGGGCAGCAGGGCATGGCCAGACCGAGATAGCGAGAGGGAGGCACAGCAATGGAGTGGCCAACGACAAGGGCACCCCGCTTTTCCAGGATGTCCATCATGGTCCTTCTGGTGATGTTGCTGGGCGCCAGTGGAGCGGCGGGCGCCGTGATTTCGGGCGTCCTCTTCAATACGGCATCGGCGGTGGTGCTCTACGACGAAGAGGCGGTGGTGTCCCTGTACGAAAGGGCAAGCCCTGCTGCGGTGGAGATTAGCGTCGTGCAGCCGGCGTCCAGCCGGTCCAGGTCGGCGGCCCCCCAACGAGGACAGGGCTCAGGGTTCCTGGTGGACCGGGAAGGCCACATTCTCACCAACTACCACGTGATTCAAGCGGCCACCCAGATACGAGTGGCCCTTTCCGACGGGCGAACGCTGGAAGCCCAGGTTGCCGGCACGAGCCCGGCGGACGACATCGCTCTTCTCAAAGTGGAGGCCCAGGCCGTGGAGGGGATTACGCCCCTGCCCTTGGGAGACTCCGACGCGGCGAAGCCAGGGCAGATGGCTATCGCTCTGGGTAGTCCCTTCGGGCTGGAGAACTCCATAACTGTTGGCGTCGTGAGCGGCGTGAACCGCAGCCGGGCAGGAGCCCTGGGCCGGCCCATCACGGGCATAATCCAGACGGACGCTTCCATCAACCCAGGCAACTCCGGCGGTCCCCTGCTCAACTCGCGGGGCGAAGTGATAGGGATCAACACCGCCATCGAGGCGTCGGCGAACGGCGCCACAGGCGTTGGCTTCGCAGTGCCCATCAACACCGCGAAGAGCGTCCTGGCGCAGCTCCTGGAAGCCACAACGGTGAAGCGCCCCTGGCTCGGGATTAGCGGCGTAGCGTTGTCCCAAGAGCTGGCCGAACAGCTAGGTCTAACCGTTTCGCGAGGCATCTACATTGTGACGGTGGCGCCCAGCAGCCCTGCTGCGGCGGTGGGGCTGCGTGGGGCAGGTCCCGACGCCAGCGGCATACCCGGACCGGAGGGTGACGTGATCACGGCGGTGGACGGGCGCGCAGTGAGGTCCGTGGAGGAGCTTGCCAGCTATTTCAACACGGTCCAGCCCGGGGATACCGTGGACTTGAGCGTAGTCCGCGAGGGACAGACGCTTCAGCTCAACGTAGCCCTGGGGGAATGGCCGGAGACCCTGGCAAGCCCTCCTCGATAGCGCGTCGCCCAGGGTGCTCCTGGGCCTGAGCGTGGAAGACAACATCCGCCTGGAGGTTGCCTTCCGGCTCCTCAGGAAGGAGTCGTCAGAGTAGTGACCTGTCTCAAAACTCCTTCTGGGGGAGTCCAGAGGGGGTTTGCCCCCCTTTGGCAGGGG
>JACQOS010000211.1 GCA_016202425.1 Chloroflexota bacterium | reverse complement strand
CGTGGGTCTGGGCAGTGCCCAGTGGGGGACACCCCCAGACCCCCGTCCCTTCGACTTCGCTCAGGGCAGGCTCCGGGGCTGCGCCCCTCTGGACTCCCCTTTTTCAGTAGCCTGCTACGTCCAGTCCTCCTTGCGCCAGCTATCCGTGGGAAGAGAGAGCTCGTACTCCTTGGTCATTTTGTAGTCGTCCACCGTCACCCCGTTCTTGGCACACTCCCCGCGGTACTTTTCGCGGATCCAGGGCTCCTCCTCTTCGTAGTCCATCTCGTCACCGTGATGGGCCACGTTGGCGGCGCTTTCACCCTGCTCCGCCGGGCGGGCCCGCAGGGACAGGTGGTAGCGGCCATGAGTGATGGCCAGGTAGCGGACAGGCTTCTTCCCGGTGTTGAAGTGCTGGTGCCAGAAGCCGTTGAGGGCTGTGTAGCAGGTGCCATCCTTCCAGGGGAACTCCACCAGCTCCTTCCCCCAGTTCCACTCCAGGGTGTAGCCGGAGCCTTCCAGGGTGATGAGGTGGGCGCCCGGCCCGTGGCGGTGGCCCTTCTTGTAGGTGCCCGAAGGGAACTCGGAGATATGGGCGTTGAAGTGGGTGCTGCCCATGTCAAAATGCCGGTTGGTGCCCCCCGCGCCGCGGTACCGCATGGTCTCCACTGGGAAGGTGCGCACGTCGGCGTTGAAGTTGCTCCGCCAGAGGCGCCCTTCCAGTGGCTTGCCTTCGCTGCTGAAGTAGCCTTCCTCCCCATTGTAGATATGTGGGAAGGTGGCGGTGTTGTTGAAGAGGAAATTGTGGTCGGGGTTGAAGTTCATGGCCAGCGGGGCCGAGGTGACGCATATCAGCCGGGCGGGCTCGGACCCCGAGCCGTTGTAGAACTCGTGCCAGGCGTTCAGGGGTATGCCGAATATGCTCCCCTTCTGCCACTCAAAGGTCTGCTTCTTCTTGCTACCGATGGTCCAGACAGATGTGGCGCCCCGCCCGGTGACGACGTACACCATCTTGTCGAACATGTGATGGATGGGCTTCACCTGGCCGCCGGGGGGGACCTCGATGAGCCAGGCGTCGCTCATCTCGCCGGTCTCGAAGTTGAGCATGGCGGCCTTGGCTCCCGTTTCGCCCCAATCGGAGACGGGAGTGGTGTACATATCGTAGAGGGAGACGCCCGTGTGGATGGGCACCCCCTGGTTCATGATCCACTTCTTCCAGGGCGACCGCTGCCCGATATGGTGCCCATGGTACGCTTCCATAGGAATGATGCCCGAAGGGTCTGTGGTCCTAGTCGTGACTGCCACGCCAACGCCTCCTTGTTCCACGAGCACGACGCAGTAATCTTTAGCGAGCTACTCCCACGCCGTGCCGCCGTTCCAGTAGACCGCTTTATCCGCGACCAATCACGCTAGCGTCTCTCCTTCCGGCTGTCAAGGGACTTCCGCTCACCCCGTCCAGGAGCGGCGCAATCCGGGCGCCCTTTCCGCCTGCACGGTGCTGCCCGTGGATGCCGGCTACCACATCATGGGGATGTAGGCTGTGGCCTCCGGGTAAGCTCCCGATGGGGGCCATGCCACTCCCCCACCAGCGACAGGAGTTTGTCCCGCTCATGGTTGGTTGAGCAGGACATACGGTCTGACATTACGGCGAATGCCCCAACCAGGCTCGCAAGTGATCCGATTCCGTCGAAAACCGGTATGCAGTGCTTGACCCTCTTGAGCGGGACTGCAGGGCAACACCTAGATGATTGGCACCGTTACATGAGAGGTTCAAGGCCTGCCCAGAGACCTTGCACTCTTACGGACCGTATCGTGTGTCCATTACATGAATCAATCTTGCAGTCACCGACGGCCACGTTCCAGGCGCCGGCGTTCCTGTCTGCTTACTGGAGGAGTAACATGGGGAGGCGCAACGGGAGCAGCCTGCACTACCAGTTGCCCTGTCATTTTGACCCATGCCCTACCATGGTGGTTCTCTATGATCTTGGCGGGATGCAGTCCTACCAGAGTACCAGAGAAGGTATGCATCGTAGCATGATGAACAGATAGGACTGCATCTTGCAATTTATCGTCACCTTCTAGCCAAGCTACTTTGAGGCCTTTTTCTATAGCTTGGTCAGGACTTACCCTGCGGCCATGCGACTGAAAACTCTCGTAGTCGGCAAACCAGGCGGCGATATCAGCCGATTTGCGCTCGGCCTCAGCATCATTGGCAAACATGTATTGCTTCAGCCAAGTCGATACCATTTTGACGGCTAGGTTTCGCGAGTCCTCGCACTGCGTCAATAGTCCAGGAATGTATCCTCGTAGGATGGGCATCCAGGCGGCCAAGTTAGACGGGTCCTTGCACTCCTTTTTGGCCAACTCGAACTGGTTTAGTATGGCCTTTGCAGGTGCCGATCTAGATCCTTCAGGAGTTGAAACAATGAATTGGGGGTCTATGGGACCGAGTTGGGAATGCTGGCCCATCACGATTTCATCTGAAGCCAGAGCGACCATTGTTGCCGCCGACATAGCAGCGAGTGGGATGAAGACCCTAATGTGATCGAAGCGTTTCCTGAGATACGTTACTATTGATTCGGCTGCCTCGGCTGACCCACCTGGGCTGTGAAGAATCAGGTCTAGCTGCCGCTCCTCAACATTGGAGACGGCTTCCATGAATCCCTGAACGTCCTGCAGGCCAATCTGCAGATCTAGGGGTGGAATCGGGCGAGATTCCAAATACGCGGTCGAGTAGAGAATGACACCTCTTCCTGTCAGCTTATTAAGCGCCCTCAGGTATTTTCTTCGAACGCCGTCAAAGTCCTTGCCTGTCCCTTGCGGAGCGCGAGAAGCATTCAGTTCTTTGAGAATCTCACCCCAAGTAGGCACCGTCTACTCAACCTCGGTTCGTAGAGTTTGAGGCCATGGCTGTTTGACCCTCTTCCATGGCCTTTACGGAAGCGGCGTAGACAGCCTCAACGCTCGCGTAAAACTCAAAAAGGTCTGTCACTCCTGCCTCCCTTTGTTCGAGTGCCTGTTCCAAAGCCCTCTTTTCTTGTTCCTTGGTGGCCATGGTTCTACCTCCAGCCCACGATTCATCATTCGGAACGCCGTAATTCTACACCCACCGTCTATGCTATGCCAGTAACCCGTGGCAAGCGCAGTAGCAACGCGTCCGTATTAGGGCGATCCCACGCCCAAACCGCGGCAAGCTGCCCTCTCGTTGACCTAGCAGATATTGCCGAGGTCAACACTACCCTAGCTCGGCAAGCCCCTTAGCTTTCCTCAAGGCCAGGCTCCGTACCTTCGCCTCAAGTCAAGACAAACTCCGTGAAGGGTATCGGAGGGCAGATGCCTCGCGAAGTCCATCCTGAGGAACGAAGGGCCCAGAATGCCACCTCCTCACCCGAACAGGTCCCGGGCATCCTGCTCCAGTTGCTTTTGCAGCTCCGCCGCCTCCCGGAACCCCCATTCGCGGTACGAGGCCTCGCTGCCGTACTCCCGGGTCCGTACCACCATGGGCATAGGCAGCGCGTGGCCGAAGATAAGCGCCTGCTGCCGCGACTCCAGCCGGGAGAGCACCGTCCGCAGCTCCCGGGCACCAGACGCCCCGGCCAGCACAGCGTCCACGTCCCGCTCGTTGTCCAGCAGGTACACAAAACGCGTCCCCAACTGGCTCAGCACCTCATCGTCTATGCCGCTGGGCCGCTGGTCCACCACCAGCAGGGTCACCCTGTACTTCCGCATCTCCCGCGCGATGGTGCCGAAGATGGTCTGGGAGGCGACGGTTGGGGTCAAGAACCGGTGTGCCTCTTCGATGGTGATAAGGAGGGGTCGAGGCTCCCGTGCCCGGTCGCCCATGGCCGCCTCGGAGCGCTGGACGTACCGCTCGTGGATGCGTCGGGTCAGCAGGTTGGTCACCAGGATGTATGCAGGCAGGTCATCCTGGTACCGGCCAAACTCCAGCACCACGTGGGTGCCCCGGTCCAGGTACTCCAGGACCCGGTCCACGGCGCTTTCGGGGGGGTTGGACGTCAGGAAGGGCATCCGGCCCAGGGTACGCAGCCGCCGGTGCAGGGTGAACAGCACCGGGAACACTTCGTTGGTCTCCTCGGCCAGCGTCGCCAGGGCTTCCCGGCTTTCCCGGGCCAGGAACTCCGCCAGCCAGGCCTCCTGGCCAAAGCGGCGCACCAGGCTGTAGACGGCCTGGACTCCCTGCGGTGTCAGGTTGAGCGTCTCCTCCAGGACCACGATGTCCTCGGGCTCGATCTCGCCATAGCCGATACGCACCTGCGCGTCGGGCGACAGGCCCCGCCTCCGCGAAGAGTCCGGGTCCAGGGAGAACACCGCCACGCTGGACGGGAACAGTTGCTTCAACCCCTTGACGGTGGGGCCCTCCTCTCTGGTCCCCTGCCATCCGTACTCGTTGTGCATGTCGAACACCAGGTTGACGGCGACACTCTTCTGGAGGATGCCGGCCAGCAGAATGCGAGTCAGAAAGGTCTTCCCCGTTCCGCTCTTGCCGAAGACGCCGTTGGAGCGCTTCACCAGCTCCCCCAGGTCCAGGCAGACCCGCGTCCCCTCCATGTCCAGAGGGCTGCCGATCCAGAGGTGCCGGTGGTCCTCCTGGCCGAAGACGGTCTGGATGTCCTGCTCCGAAGCCTGATGGACAGGCGCGAAGTGGGCGGGGATGGAGCGGGCTGGCTGTGGCCCCTCCAGGATGGACAGGGCGTCGGTGCCCAGGGCCAGTTGGGGTAGCACCTGCGCGATGGCGAACGCCCCCACGCCCGCCAGCGCCGAGGCGATGAACGGCTCGCTGGCCCCCGGCGGCGCCGCCCGCAGGAAGGGGTCTGAGGTCTCCAGGGCGATGTCGGAGACGATGCCGAAGAACCGCTGCTGCTCGCCCTGAATGGTGACGAAGCTCCCCACCTTGACCTGCTCCACGGGGAAAGCGGGGTCCAGCCTGACCTCGACCCCCCTGGAGAGGGAGCCCCCCACCACGAGGCCCATATACTCCGGAGACCCGCCGAGCTGACCGATAGCTGGCCTCCTTGCGGTGCTCAACGCTCGCCGACGGCACGCTCGAAGGCTGCGCGGAGCCGAGGCCCCACCTGGGCCAGCTCTTCCAGCGTTGCGGTGCTGAAGGCGAGCCGCACATGCGCCGTGTCGGCCTGCTCGCCGTCGAGATAGAACAGGGAGCCTACCGGGAAAACGAGGCCCTCCCTCGCTGCTTCTCGGGCCACGTCCTGGGCGCGGGCCCCCACGCACTCCACCCACAGGAAGAAGCCGCCGTCAGCTCTCCCGAACCTCACGTAGGGCCCGCAGTCCTGCGCCAGGGAACGGCACAGGGCATCGCATTTCTGGGCGTAGAGGGGCCGCACCTCTCTCAGGTGGGTTTCCAGCTTGCCTCTGCCGATATAGTCGGCGATGGCCCGCTGAAGGAGCGGGCTCGTCCCCATGTCGAATCGGACCCGTGCCAGGGCTTCAATGAAGTCCTGCCTCCCCTGGACCCAGCCTACGCGCAGCCCCGTGGCCATGGACTTGCTGAACGTTCCCGCCTTCAGGACACCCTGGCCTCCCGCCAGGGCGTACAGCGAAGGAGGAGGGGGTGCGCCGAAGGAGATGTCTGAGTAGGCGGCGTCCTCGACGATGAGGACCTGGTGCTCTGCGCACAGCCGTACCAGCTCGCGCCTTCGGTCCAGGGAGAGGGTCGTTCCCGTGGGGTTGTGATAATCGGCCACCGTGTACACGAGCTTCACTCGCCGCCGTGACTCGATGGCGGAAGCGACGGCATCAGGAAGGAGGCCGCGGCTGTCCATGGGCACCGGGACCACCTCGGCGAGATGGCCGCGGAAGGTTCTCAGCGACCCCGAGAAGGTGGGCGCTTCCACGATCACCACGTCGTCGGGCTCGACGAAGGCGTCGCAGATGGTGGCGATGGCGCCCGCGCTGCCATTGGTGACGATGAAGTTGTCGGACTGCAGGGAAATGCCTTCGCTTCTGCCCTGGCGTTCCGCCAGCGCGGAGCGCAGGCCCTCGAATCCCAACACCCCCCCGTACCGGAGGGCGTCCTGGGGGCTGGCCTCCAGGACGCGCCGGAAGGCTTCGCTCAGGTCGGCCACCGGCAGGGTCTCGGGGTCTGGCACCCCACCCGCCAGCACGATGGGTCGCGGCGCCGCCTCCAGGGGAGCCCACGATACCCCGGCGTCGGTGGGGCTTCCTGCCCCCACGGCGAGCGCGGCCCTCGTGAGGAGGGAGCGGATGTCCGCCTGCTGCCAGGGGTGGGCTGCCTGCTCTGTGCTGCTGGACCGCCGCGATGGCGTCAACGGGGACCCCCTACGAGGCTGCGACTGCGTCCGCCTCGTCACGCCGCCGATTCTAGCACAGCGTGCCCGCCCCGGTGTAACGCTCGGGACTCGGCTCCGTGCTATACTGCGACCAGCCCACGAGGAGAGTCCGGCCTGTGTCAGAGGGATGGCCCGGAGAGCCGGAGAGGAGGACGCGATGTACGGTTGGCGAGCCCAGGTAGGGTTCATTGTTCCGGCGAACAACACGGTCATCGAGCCTGAGCTGTACCATGTGGTACCGGAAGGGGTGTCCTTCCACTTCACCAAACTCATGTTTGGGCGCCCTAGCACCGACGGCAAGAACCAGGACGCCGACGGTGAAGCTGTGGCCGTCCTTCAGCGGGCCGGGGTAGACGCCATCATGTATGCCTGCATGGCCACCAGCCTCGTGGATGCGACGCAGTGGGAGCGAGAGACCGCAGCGCGGACCGGCATTCCTGCGGGCACTGCGGCCAACGCGCTGAAAGAGGCGCTGCGTGCCATAGGCGCCTCTTCCGTCGCCCTGGTCTGCCACTACACCCCAGACAGGCTACCGCTGGTCAAGGACTCTTTTCGGGCGGACGGGTTCAACGTGGCATCCGTGGAAACCGCCAACGTGGCGGATGCCCGCCAGGTGAACAGGGTCTCCACGGAGGAGGTCTACCGCATGGCCAGAAAGGCCGACAGGCCGGAGGTAGACGCCGTGTGCCTCTTGGCTACGGACCTGCGGTCGTTCCCCATCCTCCAGCAACTCGAGGAGGACCTGGGGAAGCCTGTGGTGAGCAGCAACCAGACCATCCTGTGGAAAGCGCTCCAGCTAGCGAGCGTCAAGGTCTCCATCCCAGGCTACGGCTCGCTGCTTTCGGGAGCGGCCTCGGAGAAGGCCGCCGCAGGCCGACGCAGGCGCTGACGCCGGACGTATCATCCCCTGGGCTTGACCGGCCGCGGGGGACCTGCGCGTCGCGCTCTCCGAGGCTGGCTTGGCCGGGTGCCGAATTCCTGGCCCTTTCCCTCTCTTGTGGCCCGCCGGTAGATGGCAAGGGCGCAGGCGATGTCTTCGATGGCCACCCCGTTGAACTTCAGGAGGGTGATCTCGCTATCGGACACCCTGCCTGGTCTGCCTCCGCCGACGACATCCTTGAGTTCGGCGTGAATGGCATCGGGGGTGATGACTCCCCGCGCGATGGGGATGGCCAAGTCACCGGACTCTTTCAACGCCTGCTCCCGGTGCTCCACCACGATCTTGCTCCTGAGCACGGTCTGATCGTCCACTTCGCGGTGGTCGGGGAGGCTTGAGCCCGCGGCGCTCACATGGGCACCCTCCTCCAGGAGCTCGCCACGGAACACCGGCTCCCTGGCATTGGTGACCGTGACGACGATGTCCGACCCCTTCACGGCCTGGTCGGAGCTATCCACGGCGACGACCTCCCGCCGGAGCAGTCGCTCCAGCTCCTGCGCAAACCGTCGCCGGTGTTCCGGCGTGGGGCTGTACACCTTGATTTTCTTGATGGGCCGGACGGCGCACACCCCCACGGCCTGCATGGGGGCGTACTGGGCTGACCCGAAGATGCCCAGGGTCTGTGCATCGGGCCGCGCCAGGTATTTGGTCCCCACGGCAGTGACGGCGCCTGTGCGGATCTTGGTCAGCTCGGTCCCGTCCATGTAGGCCAGAAGCGACCCGTTCTGGGACTCAAACAGCAGGACCTGGAACCGGGCTTCTCGCCGGGCCCCTGTTCCTGGGGCGGCGCCCAGGATCAGCTTCATGCCCATGACACCCAGGGCATCGAGAGTTCC
This sequence comes from Chloroflexota bacterium, assembly GCA_016202425.1. Lineage (GTDB taxonomy): Bacteria > Chloroflexota > Dehalococcoidia > Lucifugimonadales > JACQOS01 > JACQOS01. The sequence goes on along the minus strand of JACQOS010000211.1, from coordinate 5,979 downwards.
GGGCATCAGCCACTTGAGGAAGTAGTGCCCGGGGAACGGAGGGGGGTCGGCAGCGAGCCTGGCCACCATGCTCGCCCCTCCCCGGGCCAGGTGCCTGAACCCCTCTTCCACGGCATCGATGGCGTCCTCCATGGGCAGAAGGTCCGCCACGTCCGTCTCGCTGAAGAACAGCGCCATTGCCGCCAACCTCCTGGCACGGACAGCGCCTCGCGCTTCGTGTCTGCCTGCTAGTACCTACTGTCGGAAAAGGGCGCTATGATCAACCGCTCGTGTGAGCCTGTCGAACCATACGAGCGGAGGAAAAGTCCCGCTCATGTCCTTCGACGGTGCTCAGGATGAGCGGGACTTGAAGTATGACATGTTTACGCGCATTCACGTCATTAGATACTATTAGGGACCCGGCCGCACGAACCTCCCGCGCGGCGGTCCGCTGGCAGGCTTACCCTCTTCCATGATCACCTCGCCCCGGAGGATGGTGACGACGGGAAGGCCTTTCAAAGGGAAGCCGTGGAAGGCAGAGTACTTGGGCGCGGTGAGCAGCTTGGCGTCGTCGACCACTGTCTCGCGCTCCATGGCGACGATCACCAGGTCGGCGTCAGCCCCCACCTGGACGCTCCCTTTCTGAGGGTAGATGCCGTACTTTCTGGCCGGGTTCTCCGCCATCAGCGCCACGAGCTTGCCGAGGCTCAGCCGCCCGCGGTTCACCTGCGTCAGCATGAGGGGCAGGGAGAGCTCGATCTCGGGGACGCCCGATGGTGCCTTCCAGATGTCTTCGAGGCCGCGCTCCTTTTCGGCGCGGGCATGAGGGGCATGATCGGTGGCGATCATGTCGATGGTGCCGTCAAGGATGCCCTCCCAAACGGCTTCGTTGTCGTCCAGCGATTTGAACCGGGGAAGCACGGTGCTGAAGGGCCCCATCCGCAGATGGTCTTCCTCCGTGAGGAGAAGGTACTTGGGGCTTGTCTCCACGGAGAAGGTGTCTCTGCCCGCCTGCCTGGCCCGCCGGATCAGCTCCACCCCTTGCCGGGTGGTGACCATGTGGAAGTGGAAGCGGTAGGGGGTCCCTTCGGTGAGGAGCAGGAGCCGGGCCACGCCCACCGCCTCAGTGATCGCCGGGTAGGCGCTCAGCCATGCGGCCATGTCTTTCCCTCCGGCCAGTTCCAGCCGCTGCCGCATGAACTGGGAGTAGCCCCCATCTCCCATGCTGATGCTGGAGAGGCCACCGTGCTGGTGGACCGCTTGCATGATCTCCGGCAGCACGGGGCCAGTGGAGTCGGCGGTGAGGAACTCCATGGATATGGCACCGGCCTCCAGAAGGCCCGGGATTTCCCCAACGTTCCCTGGCTCTGCCAGGGGCTGAATGGCGAAATCCACGAGGGCTTTCTTTCGCCAGTCGTCCTGGGCCTGATGGAACACCTGGCGATTGTTGATGGGAGGGGACGTGTTGGGCTGGCACATGATGGTGGTGATGCCCCCGGCGGCGGCGGCGCGGGTAAGGGTGGCGAAGTCCTCTTTGTGCGCCTGCCCAGGCTCCCGGGTGTGCACATGGACGTCCACGCATCCGGGGAGAATGTAACGGGCGCGGGCATCGAAGGTCCTGGCGGCATCCAGAGGCAGGCCCGGGGCGACAAGGGCAGCGATCCTGCCATCCTTGACGGCGACGTCCATCTCCTGAACGCCACCAGAGGTGACCACCTTCCCGCCGGTGACTAGCAGGTCCATGCGTGCCATGCTCTTCTCCTGGGAGGCTCGATCCTGGCTGCTGGCGTCCAGCGCTACCGGACCCGGTGCCCTGCCTGGAAGACGGCGAGCACGTTGGCGATGTCGTTGACGTCCCGGTGGGGCGCGCCCCGGAACACCGCCACGTCCGCTTCCTTGCCTGGCTCCAGGGTGCCGACGAGATGGCCCAGGCCCAGGGAGCCCGCCGCGTCCCGCGTGGCTGTCAGGATGGCCTGGGCGGGCGTGAACCCTGCCTGGACGAAGAGGTCCATCTCCCGGTGGATGCGGTCGAAGGGCATCTCACCCCAACCGCAGTCCGTCCCGGTCACGAACTTCACACCCGCGTCTTTCATCTTGCGGATCTGGTCGAGGCGCTGGGGGGAGAACCTCTGGATGTCGTCGAGCCTCGCCTGCTCCGACGGGGTCAGGCCCGCCGACTCCTTCTTCTGCAGCAGCCGCTCGCGAGTGCCTCCGAGCATCTGGTAGAGCGTGGGGTTCACCCAGGCGCCAACCTCGGCGATCCGGGCCGCTACATCCTCACGGTACCTGGACGTGCCGTCAGGCTCTCGCCAGGTGCAGTGGATAATCATGTCGATGCCGGCGTCCAGGGCGTTGAGGATGCCCTGGGTGGCGTGCGCGTGGGCTGCCACCAGCCTCTGGAACTTGTGGGCCTCCCAGACAATGCCCTGGACCTCTTCCAGGTTGTAGGAGGGAAGGTTGGGATAGGTGCCCAGGGTGGTGCCGCCGGTGACGGCCACCTTGATGTAGTCGGCCCCCATCTGGATGAGCCGGCGCACCCCCTTGGTCACCTCGTTGACGCCGTCGGCCTCGGCGCCCATCTGCCACATGTGCCCGCCGGTGATGGTGAGGGGGTTGCCACACAGGACCAGGCGCGGCCCCTGGGCGAGACCTCGCCGGATGCCCTCCCGGAGGGAGAACGTGGTGTTGTTCTTGGCGCCGTTGTCCCGCATGGTGGTGACGCCCCGGAGGAGATAGCTGTGGGCGTTGACAATGGACTGCATCAGCAGGATGTCGTCGCCCTCCTTCATCACGTCGTTGGTGTGGGTGCCGTCTCCGGGGTAGTTCAGGTGCGTGTGCACGTCAATCAAGCCGGGCAAGATAGCGCCATCGGGGAACTCGTGGACCTCCACGGGGGCCCCTTCGGGCGCCGCAACGCTCCGCGCGGGGCCTGCGGCGCGGACCCTGGCACCTTCCAGGAGGACGGCGCCGTTCTCCACGGGAGCGCCACCCTTGCCGTCGATGAGGTATTTGGCTCGGACCAGTTGGAAGGGGGTCTGAGGCTGCGCCATGACGTGGGGTTCCTCCGAACGGTTGGGATTCCGTGCTTCGGCAGTGCCCGCTTGCGGCACCGGCGCCATGTTATCGGCGCCCCCTGGCGCCGTCAATCCTCCGGTAGCGCACGGGTGCCGTGGAGTTGGAGCAAGAGAAGGCCCCCGCTCATCCGACGGGTCCGCTGCCACGGACGCGCCTAAGCGGGCAGCTCGCTCACCTCACGGACGCGCACCAGGTCTGCCGACAGCTCCTGGGCGTACTGGAAGACCAGAGGGGTCCCGCCCGTGTGCATGAACACCACCGTCTCGTCGGGGGTAACCCTGCCGGTGCGGACGTGGTCCATGAGCACAGCCATGGCCTTGCCCGTGTACATGGGGTCCAGGATCAGGTTCTCGGTGCGGGCGGCCAGCTTGATGGCCTCGACGGCTGAGTCCAGGACGAGGTCGTAGGTGTCGATGTACCGGTAGTCGATATCGAGCTCCTCCGGACCCAGGGTGGCGGGAAGCCCCAGGGCCTCGGCGACGCCGCGGCTCCACTCCGGGATGACGTCGGGGAAATGGGCGTAGCGTTGGACGGCAACGCCCGTCACCCTCCACGGCCTGCCGAGGAGCTTGGCCGCCAGTTGCAGGCCGGTGTGCGAGCGCCCGGCCACGATGTAGAAGTGGGCCTCTTCGATGGCCCGCTCCTGGAGCTGCCGGTCTATTTCCAACGCAGCGTCCAGGTGGCCGATGACCCCCGACAGGTGGGTCCAGGGCGAGAACTGGAACGTGAAGGGCCTGTGACCCGCGCGCCTGAGCCTCTCCTCCAGGGCCTGGACTTCCGTCTTTACTGCCTCGGGATCATCGGTGTCCAGGAACACCATCTCGGCGCCCAGGAGGTGGTAGAGGAGGACGTTGCCCTGGGGCACGCCTATCCTGTCGCCCTTCTTGACGAGAAGGATGAAGCGGATACCGGCCCTGGCACAGGCGGCGGCGGCTATGCGCGCCTCGTTGGAGGTGGGAGGGTACTGGCCGATATAGACGTCGTACCCGCCATGCTGCAGCAACCCCATGCGGAATTCCAGGTGGCGGACCTTGTTCCCTCCAAAGGCTGGGCCTGTGAGGTCGTCCCTCTTGGCGAGGATGCGGGGTCCGCCCAACGCCTGGGAGAGGACGGGGCAGTCGTCCAGCGGCGTGGGCCGATGGGCCAGAGGGACCCGAGGTAATCTCTGGATGGCCTCTTGAAGGGCCTCGGGCGTCATCATGGGGTGTGGCAAGTTCCCTCTCCCGACAGCGCGTCGGCGCCGTTCTTCCTTCCCGCTGACGAGCCTATTGTGGTGTCCGGCAGGGTGACCGTCAAGAGGTTCGGAGGGCGGGCCTGGGACGTCATACGTCTTCTGGGCCAGGGCAAGGGGGCACTATAGCCTCCTCAACGTGGGAAAGAGGACGGTACCCAGGGCAGCCAGGGCGACAAGGGCAGCGCCATTGATGGTGAACGCCAGGGCCACCGTGGTGACGGAGGCCAGAGCGCCTAGCTGCAACTGGCCCAGGGGCGATGTCCCGATAGCAAGGAGATACGAGCCCATGGCCCTTCCGCGCAGCTCGTTGGGCACGCTGAGCTGCATCAGGCTCTGAAGAAGCACATCGGTAATCGAGCCCATGGCGTTGACCAACGCGAGAAGGGCAAGGGCGACGGGCAGGTTGGGGACGACGCTCAGGAGGATGATGGAGCCTCCAAAAAGGTGGAGGGACACGAGGAACAGGACCCCCTGGCGACGCACCGTCCCCAGGGACGTGAGGATTGCGGTCCCCAAAATGCCCCCCAGGGCACGGACGGCGTTCATGAGCCCGAGGCCTTCTGCACCCACCTTCAACACGTCCCTGGCCAGGCTGGGAAGGAGCACCTGGTGCGAGAACCCCAGGACCTCGGCGACGCTGGTGTAAAGGAAGAGCAGACGCAAGCCCCGGTTGTGGCGTACTTCGCGAACATACTCGCGCAGGCCTTGCCGCACGGAGGTCCGGGCGGTAGGAGCCGCCTGTCCCCGGGAACGGATGAGCATCACTGCGAGGGCTCCCAGGAGGTAGATGCCCGCCACGACCATGTAGACTGTGGGGACGCTGGCTCGGGCGACAAGGCTACCGGCGGATAACGAACCCACTACTGCCCCGATCCGCGTGGCGATAGAGTTGATGGCAAGCCCATTGCTGGCATGGGCATGCCCCACGATATCGTAAACAGCACTATGCTTCATCGTCTGGTACACGGCCCGCAGGCTTCCAGCAACAAACGTGGGTACCAACACGAGCCAGAGTTCCAGCTTCCCCATGTCCCGCAGGATGATGACCCCGATGACGACGCTGATGGCCGCCATGCCCACGATGAGGAGCCTCATGGCATGGCGCCGGTCAACCCTATCGGCCAGGACACCGGCCGGGAGCCCGAACAGGAAGAAAGGCGCCATTCTCAGACCCAGGGCAACGCCTACCATGAAGGGCGTGTCGCTCTCGGTAAGGGCGTACCAGCTCAGGGCGAGCTGCTCGCTCGTGGAAGCGACGGAGGTGAGGAAGGTCGAGAGCCACAGGAACCGAAAATCGCGGTAGCGGAAGGCGGGCACGTCGAGGAGGGTGCGCGTCCACCCGGGCCTGGGAGCGATGGCCACGGTGGGAAGCGAAGGGTCTTCGGGGTGTCGCTGCGTCATACGGGCCGGGTAGACCGGTGTACCTCCGGCTCCGGGCCGGGGCGGCGCGCCGGGCACTCTCGCCATTATGGGGGCAGGCGCACCGCAGCGCAACGACGCCGTCTGGTGGGGGGTGCCAGCACCCTAGAAGTGGTTCGGAAATACGTCTCGGGGGAGTCCATCCCGACGGGTCGGGATGGCGGGGGTCTGGGGATGTCCCCCACTGGGCACTGCCCAGACCCACGACTCGCTACCGTCGCCTGTCGCAGGTATGCTGCAACGCTGGTGCATGGGGGTGCAGGGGGTGAGGG
>JACQOS010000213.1 GCA_016202425.1 Chloroflexota bacterium | reverse complement strand
GAAGGGGGTAAGAATTATATCTGGGGGACACCCCCAGACCCCCGCCAATCCCGACGAGTCGGGACTGGACTCCTCCTTTTTCACCAACCTGCTATGGGGATGGCCCGCCCGCCGCCCGGAGGCGGGGGCCCGCGCCGAGCTTCTCCATCCGTGCCGGCGCAATGACCAGCCCGGGGACGCTGGCCATGGGGTCCGGGGCCTCGCTGGCCTGGAGCCTGGTGGCCAACTCTCCGAAGAGGGTGGTGACGGACACCACCCCTCGGTGCGCCCCCTCCCGGAGCACGGCGATTCCCCGAAGGCGCTGCCTCCCCGACAGAACCTCCACCAGGTCGCCCGGGCTGATGCCCCGGGCCGCGGCATCCTCAGGATGGAGCTCCACCCACTCGTCCCGCCGGACCTGGTTCACACCGTCGGCCTGCGCCACCTCCATCTCCCGGTCCTCCTGGGCCAGCACCCGGCCCGGGACCAGCAGCAACGGCTCCGCCTCCCGGGGCCGAGGGGGCGGCAGCGGCCTGAGCCGCGCCCGCCCGTGGGGAAACCCAGTGGCATAGAGGACCGGCGTCCCCGGGCCTTCAGGCTCCGGGCATGGCCACAGGAGCCCCTGGGACACCCGGTCCGAGTAGAGGTACTGGGTAGGGAGGGGGTCCAGCGGGTCCGGGCGGAGGGTGAGCACGGCCTCTCGCCGCAGCCGCTCGTGGGAGATGCCCCGATAGCTAGGGGCAACGGCCGCGATCTCATCGAACACCTCGGCGGGGCCCAGGAAGTCGAACCCTTTCGCCCCCATGCGCCGGGCGAGGTCGCACACCATCCAAGAGGCGGGCCTTGCCTCGCTGTTCCTCGGCGTGAGCGCCTTGACCAGGAGCTGGACGCGCCGCTCCAGGTTGGTGTACGTGCCCTCGTCCTCCGCAAACGTGGTGGCGGGGAGCACGACGTGGGCCCGCTGGGCCGCCTCGCCCAGAAACGCATCGTGCACCACCAGGAACTCGAGACGGTCCAGGGCTTCGTAGCCGTCCCCCACCTCTCCGCTGGAGTAGCTGGCGCTATCTCCCATCAGCACCATCGCCTTCAGCCTGCCCTCCCGCGCCGCCAGGAGGGCCGCACCAAGGCCCAGGCCCGGTGTCTCCGGCACGGCAGCTCTCCAGGACTCCTCCAGCCGCCGCCGCGCGTGCCCGTCGTCCAGATGAGCGTAGCCTGGCAGCAGGTCCGGGGCGCATCCCACGTCCAAAGCGCCCTGCTCATTGGTGCCGTGACGCAGGGGATACAGCCCGCTGGAGGGCTTCCCCAGGTTCCACGTCGCCAGCGCCAGGTCCGCCAGGGCCACGACCTCGGCCTCCTGATCCTCGGGCGGCACGTTGTCCAGGGCGTAGAGGATGGCCGACGGCCCCCCCTTGGCGTAGAGGCGCGCCGCTTCCCCGATCGCCTCCCCTGGCACGCCCGTAGCGCTGGCCACGGCCTCAAGGTCGTAGGGCCCCACGGACGCCCGCAACGCTTCCAGACCATCGCACCGCTCCTGGAGGAACGCTTTGTCGGCCAGCCCCGCGTCGAGAACGACGCGCAACATTCCCGCGAGCAGGGCCAGCGTCGTCCCGGGCCTGGGCCGCAGCCAGAGATGGGCATAGCGGGTAAGCTCCACCTCCCGAGGGTCCACCACGATGAGCCTGGCGCCACCCTTGACAGCCCGCTTCACGGGCACCGCCACCACGTTGTGCTCCTCCGTGGTATTGCTATTGACCGCGAGGATGCAGCCTGCCCTCTCCAGCTCCCAGATGGTGTTGGTGGCGGCAGCGTAGCCCAGGGAGTCCGCCAGCGTCCTGGCCAGGGCCGGCCGGGTGTCGGAGTCCACGCAGACGTTGTTGCTCCCCATGGCCACGCGCGCGAACTTCTGGAGCAGGTACGCCGTCTCGTTCGTTCCCCGCGCTGACGCCACGGCTGCGAACTGGCTCCCGCGGTAGCGGGCAAGCCGCTCCGCCACGAGCGCCATCGCCTCCTCCCACGTGGCCTCCTGGAGCTGCCCGTCCTTGCGGACCAGCGGCCTCCTCAGCCGGTCCTTGTGGTTCACGTACTCCAGGCCAAACTTTCCCCTGAAACACGCCTGGCCGCGGTTGGCCGGAGCCTTGATCTCAGGAATGGCCCGGACCACCTTCTCCCTCTTGTTGATCTCCAGGTTCAACTGGCACCCCACCGGGCAGTGGGGGCAGACCGTCCGCACGACCCGCACTGCCTTGTCCCACTTGTGCTCCCTCTCCACCAGCGCCCCCACGGGGCAGACATCGAGACAGGCCCCGCAGAACTCGCATCCGGATTCCAAGAGCGACGTCCCCCGGGACGTCCCCACCAGCGCCTGCCCTGCCCGCTCGGTGAACGTGATGGCGTTGTCCCCGCGCACCTCCTCGCACACCCGCACGCAACGACCGCACACGATGCACAGGTTGTAGTCCCGGTCGTAGAACGGGTCAGCCGCCTCGATGGGCAGACCCCGCGTCTGGTACGACAAGGAAGAGGTCAGTTCCATCCCCAGGTACCGGACCGTGTCCTTCAGCTCACACCGCTCGTTCTTGGGGCAGATGACACATCGGTCGTTCACCGACACGTGCCGCAGGCAGATATCCTCGGGGCCACACAGCTCGATCCTGTGGCAGGTGAGGCAGCCGTGGGGGTGCTCGGAGATGAGCATCTCCATCACCCCCCGTTGCAGTTGCCGGACCGTCTCGGTGACGGTACGCACGGCCATGCCGGGACGCACCGGAAGCGTGCAGGAGGCCGAGGGGGGCCGTAGTTGCCTCTCCTTCACCTTCTGGCCGTCCCTCTCCACCTCTGCCTCCACCTCCTCCTGGACCACGCACAACCGACAGGCGGCGAAGGGCTTCATGCCCGGGTGATAGCACAGATAGGGGATGTAGACCCCTGCCTCCATGGCCGCCTCCAGCACCATGGAGCCAGGGCGGGCCTGGACCGCCCGCCCGTCAATGGTGATGGCGATGGGCTCCGTCACCCGCAGCTCCTTTTCCTCATCTCACCGCCTGCTCCGCTCCGGCGTCAGGTACTTCCCGTCGCACACGCCCGCGGGGCAGGTACGCCTTTCGATGTGGGCCGTGAACTCGGCTCCAAAGGATTTCAGCGCCGACTGGACCGGGTTGAAACCCAGTTGCCCGTGGCCGCACAGCGAGCCAGCGGCCATCTGCGTCCCCACGGTGTGCATCAGCTCTAGGTCCCCGGGCCTGGCCTGGAAGCGGCAGATGCGCTCCATGATCTCCAGCAGGTGCGTCGTCCCCAGCCGGCACGGGAAACACTTGCCACAGGACTCGAACTGGCAGAAGGCCACCAGCAGGCGCGTCAGGTCCACGGCACAGGCGGTGTCGTCGGCGACGATGATCCCTCCGGACCCCAGGATGGCCCCGGCCCGGGCCATGGCATCGAAGTCCAGGGGGATGTCCAGCTTGTCGGCGCTCAGCAGCCCTCCCAGGGGCCCGCCCGTTTGCAGCAGCTTCAGCTTTCTCCCTCCCGCGACACCGCCACCCAGGCCCTCGACGGCCTCCCGGAGAGTCCTTCCCATGGGGACCTCCACCATCCCGGGCCGCTGGACAGCCCCGGAGAGGCAGAGGATGGCCGTCCCCTTGCTGCGCTCCGTGCCGATGCTGGCGAACCAACTCCCCCCCCGAGCGACGATGGGGGGCACGTAGGTCAGCGTCTTGATGTTGTTGATGTTGCTGGGCTTGCCCCAGAGGCCCACAGCGGCCGGGAACGGCGGCCGGTACCGGGGCGTAGCCCGCTTACCTTCAATGGCCTCCATGAGGGCCGTCTCCTCCCCGGAGACGTAGGACTCCCCTACCAGGACAACCTCGCAGTCGAAGCTGAACGCCGCTCCCAAGATGTTCGCCCCCAGGAGCCCGGCCGCGTACGCCTGCTGCACCGCCTCCCGCATCCTGTGGATGGGCCCTTCGTGCCCGTGGCGGACGAACACGAACCCCTTGGAGGCCCCCGTGGCGTAGCCCGCCAGGACGATCCCTTCCAACAGGGCGTGGGGGTCGCTCTCCAGGACCGCCTTGTCGTTGAAGGCGCCCGGATCGCCCTCCTCACAGTTAGCCAGGATGTACTTCACGGGCCCAGGAGAGCTTGCCAGGAACCGCCACTTCACCCCTGTGGGGAAGGCCGCCCCTCCCCTGCCCCTCAGACCCGACCGCGCCACCTCCTCTAGCACCTGCTGGGGCGCCATGCCCGAGAGGGCCTTGTCCAGAGCCCCGTAGCCGCCCACGGCCACGTACTCTTCCAGGCTCCCCGGGTCTATGTGCCCAGCGTTCCCCAGCGCGATGCGGAGCTGCCCCTTCATCATGGGCAGCTGCCCCAGCGCCGGTACCCCTGGCAGGGCCTCGCCCCCCAATGTAGCCAGCGCTCCTTCCATCGCAGGCTGCCCTTCGACCAGGTGGGCCCGCACCAGGCGCGGCGCCTGCTCCTTTGCCACGTTGCCATAGAAGACGCGCTGGCCCCCAGGGCTCTGAAAGTCCACCAGAGGCTCGGCGTAGCAGAGGCCCAGGCACCCCACCTCGCTCACCGTGGCCTCCAGCCCAAGGGACCCTACCTCCCGGCGTACCGCGTCCAGCACCGCTCCCGCGCCCGCCGCCATCCCGCAGAGAGCAGTACCCACCCGCACGCGCCGCTTCTCCGCCAGGGCCCACTGGCGCCCCTGGGCCCGCTCCTGCAACACGGCGTAGCTGGCCGTCATCCCGGGCCTTCCCGCCGCAGGCCGCGGAGCCATTGGCTCGCCAGAGCAGGCGTGGCGCGCCCCACCAACTGCTGGTCCACCTTCATGACGGGCGCCTGGGCGCAGGCTCCCAGGCAGGTATTGTACTTGAGCGTGATGGCACCGTCCGAGGTCTCCCCCTCGCCTGTGCGTCCAAGGCCCTCCAGCACCGCCTTCAGCAGAGAGAGCGCCCCTACGACGTGGCAGGAGGGACCCCAGCACACCTCCACGGTGTGCTGGGCCGGAGGAGCGAAGCGGAAGTTCGTGTAGAAGGACGCCACACCCCACACGTCGTTGACGCTGGCATGGGTGAACTCCGCCACTTCGGCAACGGCCTGGGGAGAGATGTAGCCCAGAGTGTCCTGCACCGCCAGGAGCGACGATAGCACGGTCACCGTCGGGCCCCGCTGGGATGCCAATACCCGGCGGATCGTGGCACGCAGTGCCTCGCTCGGGGTCGTCAGAGCGGCCTGGCGGGTGGGGGAAGGCATGCTCTAGCGTGAGAAGTGTATCACAATCCAGGTAGGCCCTTCAACGAGCGCCCTTTTCCGCCACATGGCCAACCTCAGCGACTCGCCGCTCCTCCAGCACCTTCACGCGCAGCCACCGGCCTTCCAGACTAGACCTGTCCAACAGCCGAACCCACTCTCTCCTGGAGCGACCGAGATGGCTTGAACGTTGCGGTGGTGAGAGGAAGTTGCCTCACGAGGCATTGGTACGCACAGTCTTGAACCGAGTGACAATCACAAGAATGAGGGCTAAGGAAAACCCTCCTCCCATCAGCATTGCCAGAGGAGCACCATACAGTTGAGCAATGGTGCCTGCCACAAGCCCTCCCAGAGGGGCCACGGCAATGTCCATCGAATAGATACTCATGACGCGGCCACGAAGAGCGTCCGGAATGCGGGTCTGGATGATGATGTTGATCAGAACAAAGAAAAACATCTGACAAGTTCCTAGCATCGCCAGGAATGGCAAGGCCATAGCCAGGCTAGTGGACTGGGAAAACACCATGAGCATTATCCCGGAGCCCATTGCTGCCCCTGCCTGGACAAGTCCTGTCCTTCGGGTGTTCCCCATCGTGGCAAGGGTTAGAGGTGCTACTAGCCCCCCCATTCCCATTGTGGCCAGCAAGAGCCCCAGCCCATCGGGCCCGAGGCCCAGCACCTCCTTGGAGAAGACCGGCATCAATCCGTTCACGAACGGCATGATGAACAGCGCCTGACTCATCCCCATCAGCATCAATGCAAGGATTGTCTGCTCCTTAGCAACGTAGCTTAACCCTTCCCGGAGATCCGACAAAGCGGAGGAGTTGTGGCGAGCAGCCGTTTCAGGGTGCCCCAGACGAATGGGGAACACCAGCAAGGCGACGCCCACATAGCATGCCGCCTGAATGAAGAAATTGGTCGCAGGTCCCGAGAGCGCAATGAGCAATCCTCCCAGGCCGGGCCCCAGAACTCGATTGACGTTAAAAGCTAGCGAGTTCAGGGCGATGGCATTTTGGAAACTCTGACGGGGGACGGTGTTCACTACCAAAGCCTGGCGAAGCGGGTTATTCAAAGCCCACCCCGCACCGGTAATGACGGCAAAGAGAAAGACGTGCCACTCGCGAGCCAAGTTAGCCGCGAGCAAGAGCGCAAAGCCAAGCGCCGCCGACGCCAGGAAAACCTGGTTCGCCAAGAGCAATTTCCGACGGTCGAAGCGATCGATAAGCACTCCACCGATGGGGGCCACCACCAGGAACGGTAATGATCGTGCCCCTAGCAAAGCCCCGGTCAGAAATGCCGAGTGGCTCATGTCATAGATGAGCCAACTGAGCGTGATCTGCTGAATCCATTGACCACCGCTGGCAAAGAGGGTGCTCCCCCAGAGATAGCGGAAGTTGCGGTACCTTAAGGATGAGAACGTATGGAGCCGTGGAACTCGAGGCCTGAGCGTAGCCGATGGAGCAACTTGATCTACACGGTTACCCACAAAATGAGCTTCCTTTTCTAGTTAGCTATGAAAGGGGAAAACTTCCTCGCCGAATCCTAGTCCCAGGCTCCAGGCAAGTCAACCGACTCTTCAGAGTCCTGCCCCAATGGTTCCCCTGCTTCCAGAACTCATACGGAACACGTCACCCTCATGCTTGGTGCATCTCCACTGCCTGGCGGGCCACCTCCACCGCCAGGCGCAAGCTGTAGTTGGTCCCCCGGTCCTCCGGGTAGACCTGGCTCATGGCCGCCAGCCACAGCCCCGGAACAGGCGTCCTGGTAGGAGGCATCCGCTCCCTGTGGTTGGCCTTGATGATGGGCTGGGCCGCAGGCTCCCTGTGAACGTAAGTCGCCTCGATCCACGATGCGTCGAAGGCAGGGTTGATCTTCTTGAGGTTGGGAATATAGCCTCGAACGATCTCCTCAGGGCTGAGCGGCCACCGGTAGTCGTCGCGCGTCACGTAGTTGGCCGTATAGATGAGATGCTTGCCGCCGTACTCCTCCGGAGGCACCAGGTTCGTCTGCTCCAGGACCAGCAGGAAGGGGATGTCCGGGTCGGTGATGTTGAGCCAGTAGATATGGGAGAGGCTGTGCTTGAGCACCCAGATGGCGGCGATGGCCCCTTCGTACTCAACTCCCTGGAGTTTGGCCACGTACTCCTGGGGCAACTCCACCAGCTTGGGCAATGCGAAGCTGGGGATGGTGGCGATCACGATGTCAAAGGCCCGCTGCTCTTGCATGCCATCCGCCCGCTGGATGGCCAGCCCAGAGACCCGACCCCCTTCCGTGAGGATGCGCGTCACCGCCGTGCTCGTGAGCACCTGGCCCCCCAGCTCCCGGATGCGCCGCTCCAGCGCGTCGATGAGCACCTGCCAGCTCCCCCGGATATAGCCCAGCTTCTCCCTGAGCGTTTTCCCCCGGGAGGCAACGCGGGTGGCGAACTTGCTCCACAGCCAGGCCATGGAGACCTGGTCGTGGTACGTCGTGAACTTCCCCTTCAGCAGGGGCTCCCAGACCGCCTCGTAGTTGCGCTTCCCTGCCCATTTCCGCATGAAGGCCGAAGCGGTGGAGTGCTCGAACTTCTGCCACCGCTTCACCCGCTGGAGGTAGAGGGCCACCAACCCCATGCGCATGCGGTCCACCAGACTCACGGGGCTGAAGCGCAGCAGATCCCACGGGGTGGAGAAGTCGTAGATGCGGCCGCCGGTGAACATCCCCACCTTGGAGTCCCGCCAGATCAGCCGGTCGCCCAGCCCCAACTCCTTCAGCAGGCTGATCATGGTGGTGTCCGAGAGGAAGAGGTGGTGGTAGAACCGCTCCAGGCGCCCTCCTCCCACCTCAAAGGTGGAGGCGAGTCCCCCCAGGAACGGCGCCCGCTCGTACAGCTCTACGTGGTGGCCCAACTTGGCCAGTTCATAGGCGGCTCCCAGCCCCCCAATGCCCCCGCCGATAATGCCTACGCGGTATTCGGCCACCTCAACAACCTGCCTGCGGGGAGTGCCTCCCTCCCCAGCCATCCCCCAAAGCAGTCACCCACCGGCTCAAGGGAGCTCCTCGCGTGGAACAGGGCCGCTTGCCACCCTGCCTTCCGCAGCCGATGCCTTCGCCGCCATTGGCGGCAGGCGCATGAGCCGCAGGAGCGACTCCTTCCCCACCCACAGGTACACCAGCCCCACCACCGTCACCGGCACCAGGAGCGTCAGGTGGAGCGCCACCACATACGCTGTCGCCACCTCCGCCTCCACGCCCAGCAGGACCAGCGTCGCCACGGCGAAGAACTCGAAGGGCCCGACGCCTCCCTGCGACGACGGCAGCGAGGTTGCCAGGTTTGCAATCGCGGTCATCGCCACGATGGCCGTCGCCATGCCCCCAAGGCCTCCCAGCGGCGCCTCCAGGCCAAACCCCAGAGCTATCACGTAGGACGTCGCGGCCTCGGCCAGCCATACGGGCACCGACAGCAGGAAGACGGCGGCCAGCCGCCCGGGGTTGCGCAGGGTGCTCAGACCCGTAGCAAAGAGATCCACCAGCCCCACTACCTGCCCCTTCCACCTGGCGGGCAATGGCCTGCAAACAAGAGCGGCCAGGCGCGTCCACGCCGCCGGGCCTCGCGACCCCCACAGCAGGACGCCGGATACCACCACGAACGACAGCACCGTCCCTCCGGCCAGGATAGGCCAGGGCACGCGGGTGGTCTCCCCGAGGCCCTTCACCAACCCCGCGACGGGAAGGAAAGCGGCAGCGACAACCAGGAAGAAGAGGAGCGCGAGGCCATCGAAGACCCGCTCCACCACCACCGTGGCGAACGCCGCCGCCTTGCTCACCCCCTCGCGTTCTCCTACGTAGTAGCTGCGGACCACTTCCCCGAGACGCATGGGGAGCAGGTTGTTGGCCATGTAGCCGACCACTACTACGGGAACGAGCCGCCCAAGCCCCACGCCCTTGAGGGGCAGCAACAGGTACCGCCACCGAAGGGTCCGCCCAAGCACCGCCGTCGCATACAAGCCCAGGCCAGGCAGGAGGAACACGTAGTTGGCCCGCCCGAGGCGCCTGACGGTCTCGCCCACATCCACCCGCAGCACCAGCAGCCCCAGGAAAGCGATGGTGACCAGGAGCCCTATCCAGAGCCGTGGGTTCCCCAACAGCAGGGTATCCTCCCATCCCCCGTGAGGCCCCAGTATACGGCTTGCCTCTTCAGGCACACAAGAAAGGCCCCTTGCGGCGGGGCGGCCTCCCACCTGGAACGAGATGGAGGCAGGCCGGCCCTATCAGGGTGTTGAAAAAACCTTTCGACCATCCCCCTGTCCCCCTTCCTGGCCAGGAAGGGGGTAGGAATTATATCTGGGGGACACCCCCAGACCCCCGCCAAAGGGGCTGCGCCCCTCTGGACTCCTCCTTTTTCACCAACCTGCTATGCCCCGCTGGCCGCCGGGGGCGGCACCTGGCGGCGGAACTCCACCTGCACCGTGGGCCGGATGACGACCTCCTCCACAAGAGCGCGCCCCGGCATCAGCACCGCCAGCAAGATCGCCTCGGCCACATCGTCAGGGGTCAGCATCGCCGCCCTCGCCTCCTTGGAGGGAGGCGCCACGCGCTTGTCCATCAACGGGGTGTCCGTCGCCCCAGGAATCACCACGCACACCCGCACCCCCGTGTTGTGCAGCTCCAGGTTCAGCACTCGCGTCATGGTGATGAGCCCCGCCTTGGCCGCGCTGTAGGCCGCGCCCGAGACCAGGGCAGGGCGCTTCGCCGCTATGGAGGAGACGTTCACGACGGTCCCCGCCCTGGCCTTGAGCATTGCGGGCAGCACCGCCTGGATGAACAGCAGGCTCCCCGTCAGGTTGCCCCGCACGACCCCTTCGATCTGCTCAGGAGCCATCTCCAGGATGCCCCGTTGGGGGATGTTGTAGCCGGCGTTGTTCACCAGCACGTCCACACGCCCGTAGGCCTGAAGCGTCGCCTCGACGGTGGCTCGGACCGCCCGAGGGTCACCCACGTCGCCTGGGCAGACGAGCGCCGCTCCCCCAGAGACCTCGACCTGCCGCTTCGTCTCTTCCAACGGCCCAGGGGTCCTGCCCACCAGCACTACCCGCGACCCCTCTCCAGCCAGGCCCAGGGCTACTGCCCTCCCTATGCCGCTGCCCGCCCCGGTGACGATGCTCACCCGGTCCCGCAGCCTCACGGGTCTCTCCCCCTCTCCGGCGACCGAGCACGGTGCCTCAGCAGCGTGTCCTCTCCTGGTCCCGCTGCTTCAGGGGCGCCGGGCTGAAGCTGGATGGAAAGTAGGCGTAGGCGTCCACCGACCCGATGGACAGGTCGAAGCGCCGGTCCAGGAAGTACTCCAGCACCCGGCACCAGGACTGCCTCTGACGGACAGCCTCCGCCACGGTCTTCACGTTCAGGCCCCGGTAGCTCTCCGGGAACCACCACCGGTGCTTGTATCTGATGGGCGGCCCGTACGCCTCCAGGAAGCGCGATGCCGACGCCTGGTTCGGCGCATCCACCAACACCACGTCGGCGTCAGGGGCCTGGGTCATCCCCTGGCACCCGGGGTCGCTGCCCAGACACAGATAGCTCACGGTGGGAAAGTCCCGCAGGTACCACACCCACGGCCAGGCGAAGCCATCTGCCGTGTCCACGATGACCTTCAGCCTCTCGCCCTTCCCCGTCTCCGCACCCAAACGCCGGATCTCTCGCACGAGCTGGGGTATCTCCGGAGATGTCTGCGTATACACCAGCATGTCCACAGGCACGTCGGCGTTGGCGTACGCGCTTCTCAGGGACGCCTGCACCGTCAGCGCCAGCATGATCGCCGCCACGCCCACGCCGGCCAGGGGGCCCCGCTTGCCCCGGGGGACCTTGCCCAGCAGATAGCCGCACGCCCCCAGAAGCGCCGCCACGACCAGCCCCGTGGTCAACAGAAGCCCCACAGAGCTCTGGACGTCCGCCCTCAGCACCAGCCCCAGGCCGCGCCCGGCCAGGGCCACCAGGAGCACCAGCATCCCCGCGAAGGCCAGCGCAGGCCAGGAGAGCCTCGCCACAGCGCCCGCGACGCCACGCCGACCGTACCGCTCTTTCGTGGCACCCGGGCCCGGTTCTGCCACGCGAGACTCCGCCGCGGGGGCCAGGCTGCCTTCGGGCGCGGCATCCACCCCACTGGGTTCGGGGACTCCGGCCATGCCGACCGCTCCGGCATCGCCCCCTTCCGGAACCAGGGCCCGTTGCGCCACCGGCGACCGCTCGGCAAGCCAGGGCTGCCGGGCCAACAGGTCGCCCAGGAATTTGCCCGCCAGGACGATGAACGGCAGGGCCACATTGACCAGCAGCCACGGCATCTTCTCCGCCGCATACGTATAAAAGGCGAAGCTACCCACCGCCCAGAAGACCAGGAACCGCGAGAATTCATCTCCTCGCTTCAGGTAGAAGCCCATGGCTACCAGCCCCATGAGCAGCGGAAGGAACTCGTAGTTCAGTCCTACCACCAGATAGTAGTACCAGGGCTGCCCGCCCCGGGCCACGTCCTGCTGCACCACCCAGTAGCCCACGCTCTGCCACAGCCCGCTGGCCAGCCCACCCCAGAAGTTGGTGAAGAACGACGTGTACAGCAGCACCCAGACCGTGGCGAAGGCAGCGGCGCACGCCAGCCACACCCTGGGCCGCCAACGGAGCCCCAGGCCAATGCCCGCCATCAGCAGCCCCACCACCAGCAGGAAGGCGACATACAGCCCCGTCCCCAGCGGTATCCCCACGGGAGCGCGGGTGTAGTCGGGGTTGGCCAGCTCCAGCCCCAGCGGCTTCTGGAGGATGGAGGCAGCACCCGCCCCCAGGGGGAGGCTCAGCGTGGCCAACAGGACCAGCACTTGCCCAGGTGGAGCAAAGTCCCGCAACGCCTTCCGGCCCAGAAGCCAGGGCACCACATCCCGCCGAGCGGCCACCAGCAGATAGCTCCCCAGCACTGCCGTCAGGATGTACGCCGTCTCCTTGGTGGAGAAGGCGAACGCCAGCACCGCCGAGCCGAGCACCAGATGGCGCACCCGCTGCCGGCGGAGATAACGCCACACCAGCGTCACCAGGGCCAGGGCCCACACGGCCATGAGGATGTCGTTCCGGGCGAAGCGGCTGAAGTACAGCATCGTCGGCGAGACGGCCAGGAGGAGGGAGGTCACCAGGGCGCCATATCGGCCCAGGAGGTCCCGGAGGAACACGGGCAGCACCACCAGCGCAGTACCGTACAGGGCGTACAGCAGGCGCGCGGTGAAGTCCGAGTCCCCAAAGAGCTGGAACATCAGGGCCGTGCCGAAGAACTGGAACGGCCCGTGCATCATGGGGTCGTGCCGGTAGCCACGACCGTCGTACAGGTACCAGGCGTAGCTCGCATGGAGGCTCTCATCGTGGTGGAAGGCCTTGTCCCCCAGGCCCCACAGCCGCAGCACAAGGGCCGCAACCACGATGACCAGGTAGGCGGCGAGCTCCCAGCGGGCCCAGGTCCCTGCCGCCTCCTGGCGGCGCGGCTGCTCCCTGCGCTCCGTCGGGGTCCCAGGCGCCGTCTCGGGCCAGGGCTGGGAGGGCTCCTCTACTCCCACGGCCCCTGGACTACGCTCCGACACGGTAGACCACCATCTTCCCCTGCTCGAACACCGGTACGCCCAGGGCCTTGAACTTCTCCAGCCCGCCAGTCCCATACTTGGCCTGTTCCCGTGGCCCTACAACCACGTACCTCACGCCGTACCGCTGAAGGAGGCCTCTGGCCTCTTCCGCCTCCTGGGTCTGGTAGATGCGCTGCACCGCCTCGGCCCTTCCTTCGAAGGGCCCCGTGGAGCCCCGCCACTGGGCCTCATGGCCTATCCACCCGACCACCGTGGGGATGCCAGTGCTGGCGGAGACGCGCCCATATTCAGAGTAGTCATCCCCCACCGCTTCCACCAGGCGGTCGCCCGCCTGGTAGTGGTCCTGGAGCCAGCGTATGGCCGCCAGCTCCTCGGGCCGGTCCCGCTCCAGGAACGCCAGGCCATCCAGCGTGCGGCCCGTCGCCGAGCCATCGGTCTTGGTGTACACCATTGCCGCAGGGTAGTAGAGCGCCGCCGCCACTCCCACCACGACCACCGCCACCCAGCCGTACCAGGCCAGGCGCAGCACGGGTGCTGAGCCGGAGAACCGCGTACTCAGGGAGTATACGGCGTAGCTGCCAGCCACAGCAAGCAAGACCCACGCCTGGTAATAGAGCTTGAACATGATATTCATTCGGCTGAGGAACAGGTCCACGACGAAGAACAACTCCACCCCGATAAACAGCAGGAACGCCACGAGGACCAGCAGCATGGGGAAGCCTTCCCAAGCTAGGTCCCGCTGCTCGGCACTCTGGGTCGGATTCCCGGCTGCGCGCCGAAGCCCCATCTCGGCCAGCAGCCAGCCGGTGGTCCCTCCCGCGGGCGCAGCGGCTTTCTGGGCCCGCGGCACCCGCCCCAGCACCACGAAGGCAGCACCGCCCGCCGCCAGCACCAACGGCAGCAGATGGACAACTCGGCCCCCTATCCTTCCAGCGGCCTGGGCTACATCGAAGACCAGGAGCCCCTCCACCAGCCCCCAGGCCGCCAGCGGGGCCAGGGCAACCCCCAACGCCACAGCCACCTCCCTCCAGCCCCAGAGGCGGCGGCGCAGCACCGCCACCAGCCTCCACGCCAGGTAGGGGGCCACCACCCCCAGGAACAGGCCCCAGAGCACCACGAAGTGGAACGGCCTGGTAACGTACTCCTCCACAGGCAGCACGCCCGTCGCCTGGGTGCGGAAGCTGGCGTAGAAGGGCAGGTAGAGGAACAGGGCCAGCACGAGCACCGCCCCCGCAACGCCCATGGCTCGCACCAGGACACGGCGCTGCGTCGCCGACTGCGGGTACGCCTTCGCCAGGGTGGTGACCCCCAGCACCGCCGTGAAGGTGGGCAGATCCCAGGCATTGATGAACCCCAGCGCGCCCAGCACGAAAGCCAGGGGCACCAGCTTCCTTCCTCCCAGCGCCTGAAGCCGCACCTCTTCAGGCGCAGTCCACAAGTTCAGCACCAGCCCCAGGAACAGGGCCACGAACGGCAGACTCATGACGTGGGGATGGAGGTCGCCCAGCACCAGGCTGAAGAAAGGGAACTCCGTAATGGTGTAGTCCAGGCTTCGCCCCGCCTCCACTGTGTCGATGACCCGGGTAGCCCGCCACCACCACCAGCCCGGCTCCCCGGGATACCAGTAGGGCGACTTGAGGGGCTCGCCCAGGTCCTTGATGCCCACCCACTTCCAGAACTCCGCCGACCCCAGCCCGCTCGCCCGGGCCAGCTCCAGGGCGCTCTCCAGGTTCGCAATGCCCATCAGCAACACCACCGCGCCCGCGCCCGCCAGGGCGGCCCCCACGAGCTTGCCCCCCCGAAGGCGGACCAGGTTGGCCACCAGCCCAAAGACGCCGGTGCCGGCCATGGCGGCCACGAGCACCAGGGCCAGGGTGTACCCCACGCTGCTGGCCACACCTGTCAGCCGGATGATGCCGCCAAAGATCAGGTAGCCGAAGTAGTAGTAGCTGACGCTCTGGCCGGCCAGCCAGGGGTCCTCGGGCGGAAAGTGCCGGCTGACCAGCGCGGCGTTCAAGAAGGCGAAGTCCATGGGTTGCTCGGTGTGGTTGATGCCGGGGTCGCGCGCCTTGATGACCGCCCACACGGCAAAGAGCCCCAGGAACACCACCTCCGTGAGGACCAGCATGCGCCACTGGCGGCGCACATACCCCTGCAACTCGTCCCACAGGAACCAGGCCAGGAACGCCGACACCGCCAGCAGGATGGCAAGGATAGCGACGAGCGTGATGGTGCCACTGGGGATGACCCGGCTGGACCCCAGCAGCCAGAGAGGATAGAAGGCAAGCAGCAGCCCGAAGGGCTTCGTAAGGGAGAACCCCCGATCGGGGAGCCCGGGCGTCAGGGCGAAGAGAATAGGAAAAGCCAGCAGGCCGAGGAACTCAGCGGCCAGCAGCCAGGCAAGAACGTCCCACACGGCCGTCTAGCGGAGGGGTGCCGAGGCGGCGCGCCCCAACCCTACGCGCCCCCGTCCCTCTGGGCCGTATCCTGCCCCCTCTCCTCGAACAGCGCCTCCACGAACTCCCGGGCGTCAAAAGGGGCCAGGTCCTCCGCCGTTTCCCCCGTCCCCACAAACAGCACGGGCAGGCCCAGCTCCCGCCGGATGCTGAAGAGCACACCCCCCTTGGCCGTCCCGTCCAGCTTCGCCACGATAGCCCCATGGCAGCCCAGGGCCTCCGTGAACGCCCGGGCCTGGGCCAGCCCGTTCTGGCCCGTGGAGGCGTCCAGCACCAGCAACACCGCGTGGGGGGCCTCGGGGTCCAGCCTCCCCAGCACCCGCCGGACCTTCTTCAGCTCCTCCATCAGCGGGGTCTTCGTATGCAGACGCCCGGCGGTGTCGATGATCACCACGTCGGCGCCCCGGGCCTTGCCAGCCTGGAAGGTGTCGAAGGCCACCGCCGCCGGGTCGCCTCCATGCCGGTGGGCCACCACGGGAATGCCCAGCCGATGGCCCCACACCTCAAGCTGCTCGATGCCCGCCGCACGGAACGTGTCCGCCGCCCCCAGGATCACCTGCCGGCCCTGGGCCTGGTAGTACCGGGCCAGCTTCGCGATGCTCGTCGTCTTCCCGGACCCGTTCACCCCCATCACCAGCACCGCCAGGGGCCCCGGCCGCCCGCGGTCCGGCTCTAGCAGCCCCTTTACCCGCTCGTCCCCCGGCCCGAGAAGGGAGACCATCTCCTCTTTGAGCGCCCCCAAGGCAGCCAAAGGGCCCAAGCCCTCTCGGCGGCCCTCCAGACGCCTCCTGGCCTGCTCCAGGAGAGCGTCCGTGGTCGCCACGCCCACGTCGGCGGCGATAAGCGTCTCCTCCAGCTCTTCCCAGGTGGCAGCCGACAGGGCGGGGCCCTGGAAGAGCCCGGCCGCCCGGCCAAACCAGGCCTCTCGGGTGCGGCGCACCCCCTGCTCTATCCGCTCCCTCAGGCTGGCAATCCCCATGCGTTCCCGTCCTCTCGCCAGGGGGTGCATCATACCATCATCGCTCCGGATGCTGGGCGAGCGCCGCCAGGGCCTCCCTGGCAGCCTGACGCTCGGCGTCCACCTTCCGCCTGCCCCTCCCCGTACCCAGCACCCTTCCATCCACCACCGCCTGTACCCGGAACTCAGGCCGGTGCCCGGACCCCTCCGTGCGGAGCACCTCGTACCGGGGTGCACCGGTCCCCCGCCTCTGAAGGGTCTCCTGGAGCCGCGACTTGGGGTCCTGGGGGACACCGGCCCTTCCCGCCCGGCGCAGCTCAGGGGCCAGCGCCCGCAGCACGAACCGGCGAGCCTCCCCATAGCCTCTGTCCACGAGCGCAGCCCCGGCCACCGCCTCCAGCACGCCCGCCAGGTTGGAGTCCCGATCCCTGCCACCGCTGGCCGCCTCCCCCTGGCCCAGGAGCAGGTGCTGGCCGAGGCCCATGCGTCTGGCGACCGTGGCCAGCGTCTCCCCCCGGACCACTTGAGAACGCAGGTCCGTCAGCGACCCCTCGTCCAGGTCCGGCAAACGCCGGTACAGCTCCTGGGCGACCACCAGGCCCAGGAGCGCATCTCCCAGGAACTCCAACCGCTCGTTGGCCTTTCCTTCCTGGGGATGTTCGTTGGCGTAGGACGAGTGGCTGAGCGCCTCCTGGAGGACCGCGCGGTCGTGGAACCGCACGCCCAGGGCATCTTCCAGCGTTCTCGTCGCCACGGCGCTTCCATTATACGCGTTGTTGGCAGTCCGCCACGCCGGTACAATGGCGCCATGCCGCGTGCCGGAGAGTTACGTGCCCGCCTGGCGGCCAGCGTTCCCGGGCCCATCGCCGCTTTCCTGGCCCAGGCCGTCCGCCTTGCCCGCGAGCGCCACCTGCCCCTCTATGCCGCCGGGGGTGCCGTTCGGGACCTCCTCCTGGGACTCGCCATCCCTGAGCTGGACCTCGTGGTGGAGGGCGACGCCGGCGCCTATGGCCTTGCCCTGGCCGAGGCCTCCGGGGCCCAGGTAGTGGCCCGCTCTCAGTTCGGGACCGTCAAGCTCGCGCTGACGGACCACCGCGTGGACATCGCCACCGCCCGCTCCGAGACCTACCGTCGCCCAGGGGCCTTGCCCACCGTTCGCCCCGCGACCACCCTGGAAGACCTGCGACGCCGCGACTTCACCATCAATGCCATGGCGCTGCGCCTGGTCCCAGCCCCTGCCCGGCTCCTGGACCCCACGGGCGGGCAGGGCGACATGGCCGCCAGGCTCGTCCGTGTCCTGCACGCCGCCAGCTTCCAGGACGACGCGACCCGCATCCTCCGCGCCATCCGTTATGAGCAGCGCCTCTCTTTCCGCCTGGAGCCCCAAACGCTCACCCTCTTGCGACGGGACCTGTCCTTCCTGGACACCATCAGCCCAGACCGCCTCCGGCGCGAACTCAGCCTGGTGTTCAACGAACCTCACGCGCCTCAAGCCCTGACTCGGGCAGCGGAGCTGGGGGTCCTAGCGGCCATTCAACCCGTCCTGCCTGACTCCCGGGCCCTGGGGGATGCCCTGGCGCTCCTGGCAGGCTCCGGCTTTCCCCTTCGCCCGCCCCACTATCTGGGCGTGCTGGCCTTTGGCCTGGGGGTCAGCCCTCCGGCAGTCGGCCGCCCTGGTCCCGTGGAAGGGCTCATCCTGCGCCTCAACCTGCCCCCCCGCCAGGCCAAGCTCGTGCGCGACACCGTGGCCCTCCGGCACGATGCCCCTGCTCTAGCCCAGGAGACCTCCCCGGCAGCCGTGTACCGGAGGCTGCGAGGCTACGCCCTGGAGGCCGTCCAGGTCGTCGCCGCCTTGGCCACCGGAGAAGCCCGCCGGCATCTCCTGCGCTACGTGGATGAGGACCGGCACGTCCGGCCTCTCCTCACGGGAGACGACCTCGCGCGTCTGGGCGTTCCCCAGGGGCCTCGGGTGGGAGCCCTCCTGGAGGCCCTTCGGGACGCCCGTCTGGACGGCCAACTGCACACCCGGGAGCAGGAAGAGGCCTTCGTCCGCCAGCACCTTCAGCGCCCCTAGCAGGCTGCGGAAAAAAGGGGAGTCCAGAGGGGGCCGAGCCCCCTCTGGCGGGGTTCTGGAACCTGCCCTGAACCTGGTGAAGGGAAGGGGGACGGGGGTCGAAGGTTGGCTCAGTAAGGCGGCAACAAGCGCCGGAAGCCGTGGACGAGCACAATCGCCAGAAAGACCAGGTTGCGCACGAAGCAGAACAGCCAGACGGCGCGTGGTGGGACCACCGGCTGCCCCAGCGACCGGCTGCTGGCCAGCACCGCAGCCAGTCGCGTCAGATAGCCGAGGGAGCGCGGCCAGTCCCTGACGCCCTGGCACCAGCCCATCGGGATGCCTGCCACCCCGACTCTTGCGCCAACGATGCCTCCCACCACCGCGGCGAGCGTATCGGTGTCGCCACCGCACGCCACGGCGCCTTCGACTGCCTGCCGGTAGTCTTCGGGAAAGGCGCGCCAGGCATGCATCGCGACCGCGACCGTGTGATCGATGAAGCCGGTGACCCCACCCTTGCCGCAAAGCGCGTGACAGAACTCAGGCGTCGACTGCCGCGCGTCTGCCGACGCGACCGCCCGTTCGATCAACTCCAGCAGCGGCTCTGCCACGCCGCCGTGGTCGGCACGCAAAGTCTCACCCAGGGCCACCGGGTCGCACACCCCTTGCGCGGCCTGCCATGCGGCCAGCGCCACCGCATGGGCACCTACGGTCGCCTTCGGGTCGCGATGAGTCAGCACACTACTGGCGCGGACCAAGTCCAACGTCTGCTGCGGCTGGTCGCCCCACGCAACCCCGATCACCGCGGCCCGCATCGCCGGCCCATTGCCAGCCGACCAGACGCCGCTCCTCTGCGGCGGAAAACCCAGCCACAGCTTTAGGATGGCGCGCCCGGTGGCCAGACCACAGCCCGCCGGCAGGCTGGCCAGCCACCCGCGCAGCGATCGCGCCAGTCTGCGGGTGAAAAGAAAAGGCTCCCCGGCTGTGACCGCCAGCGCGGCGGCGGTCATGGCCGCATGCTCGGTATCGTCGGACACCATGCCCCAGCGGCCGACCAGCGCATGCCGCAGCGGCGATCGCCGGAACTTGCGAGCACGCTGCGGCGGTATGCCCTCCAGCGGCAGGCCGAGCGCATCCCCGACCGCCCCGCCAACCAGACACCCCGTCAGCGCCTCTTGTCGCGCCATGCCGCCCATAGTAACAGCAGTATATACGGACCGGACCCGACATCCAGCAGCAACGGCAGCCACGCCCACCGCACGAGGGGCGGCCAAGGCGCCACCAAGCATGCCAGCACGCCCGCCAGGCCGGGCGCGAAAGGCACCATTGAGGGCGCATGCTCGTTCGCCGCACTCCGCCGCCACATCATGGACACGATCCACGCGTTGGCAACGGCCCCTACCACGAAAAGGCCAGCCAAGGGCACAAACAGCAGCCAGCGGACGAGATCGAACATGGCTCAGGGTCCTCCACCTGAAGGGTAACTGGCTGCCAGGGTGTGCGATGCTTGAGCATAGCGTTCAGGATAGTGAGGAGCTTGCGCATGGAGGCGGTCAAGGCCACCTTCTTGGGCTTGCCGGCTGCCAGGAGCCGCTGGGAGAAGGCCCGGATGACGGGCGGAGGGGGTCACCATCTTGCACCGCCTCCGGACTGGGGAGCGGGTGGCCCACGAGGGGAGGTCTTACAGGTTCAAGGAGGTCACAGCGCCGCCGGACCCTGAAGCGGGGACCGCTTGACCTCCGACGGCTCTAGCCGGCTGGTAGCCCTCACCCCAGGCGCTCTATGACCTCTCGAGCCAGGCGCCCGAGGGGCGCAAGACCGTGTTTCTGGTGGAGACGGGGGGGAGTCGAACCCCCCGTCCAGAAGAGGCCTCGCTGGAATATGCTACAGGCTTAGCCGGTGCTTGAGTTCTCGCCAGGCTCCCCCTCCGCCGGCGGCGAAGAAGCCCAGCCAGCCGATGCTCTTAAGCGGCCCCTCTCGGCGCCAGGGCAGCCGCACCCCGACTTAATGGCGCCCGGTTCCTCCGTTCGGGGGACGGAGGAGCGGACGTGGCCGCGCTTTAGGCAGCCAGTGCGAGTTGAGGCTCGCCAGTTACTCTTTTGCCGCCTGTTTTACGAGGTGTGACGGCACCTCGGCCTGCAATTCCGCCAAGCCTTCCCCTGTCGAAGCCACGCGTCCCCGTACCGCTATTATACACCACACCGCCCGAGCCTCTACCACGCCTTTCGGGTAATCCAGATGCCCAGCACAAGTCCCCAAAGGGTGGTCAGGATGGAAACAATAGGGAAGAGCACGTTGGTCACGGTCTTGCTCGGCCCCCCCAGACCCTGGAGAATTCCTACTATCACAGTGGCAACTCCCAGGACAATAATGGCCCAGCCTGCCCACTTGGGATAGACCGCGCTGAGAACCATGCCAATCCCCAGGAAAGTTAGGGCCAGCCAGAGCACGATAATCGACATACTGAACACGCCGCTGGTCGTCATCGCCATGACCTGGACGGCCCTATCAGTTCCGGCGAGTTTCACTGCCTGCGAAAGTCCGAGGTTCAGGGCCAAGAGCACCGTCCACACCGTCACGCCAACGATCACCCCGTAGTATCCAAGACGCGCCCAGGCAGCCGCACCTCCCGTGGAGATGGAGCGGTAGACCCCGGTAGCACCTATCATGACCGCCCAAATGCCTACCGCAAGGAGGAGAGTGTCTACCTCCCAAAAGCCACCGCGGCTGTCGGCGATTTTCTGGACGAACTGTGCTGCGTCGCTGGGGTCAGCCGGACGGGGGAACAAGGCGTTGGACACAATGAGCAGAATCGCGCCTGCGATAAAAGACAGGCCCGCGAGCTTTTGAAGCACGTCGCCCTTGGAGATTCCCTCTTGCTGCATGAATCCTCCTTTCTCTTACCTTTTGTTACCAAGACTCCCACCAATTATAGTCCTATTTGTCAACTTGCCGAAAACAGCGGCGTATCTCGTAACGGTATCTAGGGGCTATTGTCGGAAAAGGGCGCTATGGTCAACCGCTCGTGGTGAGCCTGTCGAACCATACGAGCGGAGGAAAAGTCCCGCTCATGTCCTTCGACGGTGCTCAGGATGAGCGGGACTTGAAGTATGACGTGTTTACGCGGATTCACGTCATTAGATACTAGCCACTGGGTGGATTTCGAAGCGTTCGGCTACCGGCGTGAGCCCTTGGACCTCATGGAGCGGCCCATCTCCCGCTCGGCCTCCCGCTGAGCGATGACCTGGCGCTTCTCGTACTGTCTGCGGCCCCGGGCGAGGGCCAGCTCCACCTTCGCCACGTGGCCCTTGAGGTAGAGACGCAGGGGGACGATGGTGAAGCCCTTTTGAGCAGCGCTGCTGACGAGCCTGGCGAGCTGCTCCCTGCGGAGGAGCAGCTTCCTCGGACGGGTTGGGTCGTGGTTGTAGATGCCGCCCTGGGGGTACTGGGCGATGTGGGCGCCCACCAGCCACAGCTCGCCGTCCTCGGGCCGGGCGTAGGCCTCCCTGACATTGACGTGCCCGGCGCGGATGGACTTGATCTCCGTGCCCGTGAGGACCAGGCCTGCCTCCACGCGCTCCAGGACCTCGTAGTCGTGGAGCGCCTTGCGATTGATGGTGACGACTTTGATGCGTTCCGTGGGCAAACCCCTCGCCTTCCCTTTCCAGTCCTCCCCTTCAGCCAGCGGCAACAGGCGTCGGGGCCCGGAGCCGCTGCACGGCACCCGCCAGTTGAGTGTCGAGGGCGGAGCCGAGGGGTATGCGGAGGTCCATGGGCACCACGACGTCGGGGTCCATGCCCTTGCCTTCGATCAGCCGGCCGTCCGGCGTGTACCAGAGGGCGGTGGTGAGGTACAGGCCGGAGCCGTCGCTGAGGCGCCGGAGCTCGTTGACGCTGCCCTTGCCAAAGGTCCTGGAGCCGATGAGGATCGCACGCCCGTGGTCCTGGAGCGCCCCCGCCAGGAGCTCGCTGCCGCTGGCGCTGCCCCGGTCGATGAGGACGACCATGGGGGCGGTCGGGGCGACCCCACCCTGCTTGACCGCCAGGTCGGTACGCTTGCCGTGGCCGTCGACATGGTAGGCCACCAGGCCGTCGGTCAGGAACTGGCTGGCAACGGCCACGGTGGTGGCCAGGAGGCCCCCTGGGTTGCGCCGCAGGTCCAGGATGATGGCGTTGGAGCCCTGTGCGGCGATAGCCTTGAGGGCCCCGGTGACGTCCTGCTCCGTGGTGTCCAGGAACTCCGCAACGCGAAGGTAAGCGATACCCGGCTGGAGGGGCTGCCAGTAGACGGCGGTCTGCTTGATGATGTCCCGGACCACGGAGATGGTGACAGGCCCTTGCTCGCCCGGGTGCAGGACCAGGAGCTCTACGGCCGTCCCTCGGGGCCCGCGGATGCGCAGAATGACGTCCGGCAGGCTCATGCCGGCCGTAGAGGTGCCGTTGACGGCGAGGATGGTGTCGCCGGGCAGGATGCCGGCCTTTTCCGCAGGGGAGCCGGGCATGGGGGCCACGATGACGATCTGTCCGTCCCTGGGGTTGACGTATGCCCCGATGCCTTCGAAGCTGGCGCTATAGCTCGAGGCCTCGAGCTGGTACTGGGGTGGGGGCAGGTACGTGGTGTACGGATTGCCCAGGGCTTCCAGCATGCCCTGAATGGCGGCCTCCTTCATCCTGTCCGGGTCCGGTGCCTCCTCGCCCTGGAGCCGCTGAGTGAGCGCCCGCCAGGCTTGCCAGACTCCGCCCAGATCGGGCCTGCTCGCGTCATAGTCGTCGCGGCTGAGGAAGGGGGGTTCGTGGTCTCCCAGGGCCTGAAGCATGCCTTCGATGGCCCCTTCGCTCAAGCTCCGAGATTCGACCTCCTGCTGCCCGCCAAAGTCCCGGCTCAGGAGCTGCCATACCTCCCAGACGACCCGGAGTTCCTGGGGAACTTCCGCGGGGGTCTCCGGGGCGCGCGGCTCCTGCCGCTGCCACAAGCCGCAGGCAAGGAGGGCGGGCAGCAGGAGGGAAAGAAGGACTCCGGGGAGAAGCAACCGTATGCGAAGCACTGGCAAGAGAGATAAACGCTCCGGGCAGGTCAACGCACGTATTGTACCATGGCGAGGTCCCGCCCTTTCCAGCCCGTTTGTTGACACTGCGGATACCGCCCTGATAGTATGGACTTGAGTTCACGTTTTTCGGAATGGGGCCCAGTGCATTCCGAAGTGGCCATTAGCTACGAGGCTAGGTACCTGGGGTACGGCCTTTCGTGTCCCAGGAAGTAGGTGCTATGGGGCTCGGAAGCGGCAACGCTTCCGAGCCCCAGTCATGTGGAGCCGAGAAGCAAAGAGCGTTCTGAAGGTCGAAGGAGGTTGGCGTGACCATGACAACGGCGAGGAAGGTGGAGCTGCGAAGGGGCCTGAAAGACGTCTATCTGGACACCACAGAGGCCAGCTTCATAGACGGCGGCGTAGGGAAGCTGCTTTATCGAGGGTACAACATCCACGACTTGGCGGAGCAGTCCACGTTTGAAGAGGTGGTCTACCTGCTGCTCCGTGGGAAGCTGCCGACGCCAAGGGAGCTGGAGGCGTTTGACGCTGGCCTCCGGGCCGAGCGGTCGATTCCTCGGGGGGTGGTGGAGATCATCCAGCGGGTCAAGGACGCTCACCCCATGGATGTGCTGCGTACGGCGGTGTCGGCGCTGGCGGCCTTCGACCCGGAGGTGAAGGACAACTCCAAGGAGGCGCTTGTCCGCAAGGGCCTCCGTCTCACCGCCCAGGCGCCGACGATCGTGGCTGCCCTTGAGCGGATCCGCAAGGGCCTTCGCCCGGTGGAGCCCAACCCCAAGCTCAACCATGCGGGCAACTTCCTGTACATGCTGTTCGGCAAGGAGCCCGACGAAGAGGCTGCCGGCGTCATGGACGTGGACTTCATCCTCCACGCCGAGCACGGCGCCAACGCCTCCGCCTTTACCGCCCGGGTCGTTGCCTCCACCCTGAGCGACCTCCATTCGGCGGTGGTGGCTGCCATAGGTGCCCTGAAGGGCCCTGCCCACGGGGGCGCTGCGGAAGAGGTCATGAAGATGGTGAAAGAGGTGGCCGACCCTGAGCGCGCCCGGGCCTACGCCGACGCGCTTCTTTCGCGGGGGGACCGCGTCATGGGCTTCGGGCACCGGGTCTACAAGGCCGAGGACCCCAGGGCCCGGCACCTGCGGGAACGCTCCCGCCGGCTGGGTGAGGTGAAGGGGCAGCCCCAGTGGTTCCAGATCCTCCAGCGCTTTGAAGATGAGATCATGTTCCCGTACCGGGCCAAGGGGATCTACGTCAACGTGGACTTCTATGCCGGCTCCATCTACTACTTGCTGGGGATCCCGGAAGACCTCTTCGTTTCCATCTTCGCCCTGGGCCGCATCCCTGGGTGGACCCTGCAGGTGGTGGAGCAGTACACCAACAACATGCTTATCCGGCCCCTCCTGGAGTACACGGGCCCCATGGACCTCCCCTTTGTCCCCATCGGCCAGCGGGGCTAAACTGTAGCTCGCATCGGAGGGAACCGGACGGCGGGAGTCCCAGGAGAGAGGATGCCCGCCGGCATGGTACGGGTGCTGTCCCCTGAAGCCTTGACATTCTCCGCCGAGGTGTTGATGCTAGCTGTTGAAGTGCGTCTTTGGGCACGAGCTTCAGAGCAGGAATAGGCGTTGCTGGGCTGGGCTCTCGCGCTGGGACTGGTCACCCTGGTAGCCAACGTCATTGGCAGTTGGCTCGCCGTGTCTGGCACGCGGTCGGGCGGCAAACGCGCCCTGGGGTTCCTGGGCTTTGCCGGTGGGTTCATGCTGGCAGCAAGCCTGCTGGAGATGATCCCGGAAAGCCTGGAGGGTGCCCCATGGTGGATGCCTTTTCTGGTGGGAGCGGGGTTCCTGCTCATCTACGTGATCGAGCAGGTCTTCGCAGGCCACGCCCACGAACCCCCCGGCGCCCACGGACGCCCTCAGCCGGCCCCTGCGGACCCGCCCATGGAGCACACGCTGGTGGCGGAGCTATTGCATCCGCAGGCCATTCCCATCAGCGCCCACGCCGGGCTGGCTGCGATGATTGGCTTCAACGTCCACGACTTCATCGATGGGCTGGCCATAGGCGCTGGGTTCGCCGCCAGTGCCTCCCTGGGGCTGCTGGTCTTTCTGGCCGTCGTCCTCCACGAGGTGCCAGCGGGTGCGGCCATCAGCACCATCGCCCTGGCCTCTGGACGGAGGCGAAAGACTGCCGTTCTGGCCGGTGCCAGCATCGGGCTGGCGACCATGGTGGCAATACCGTTGCCCTTTCTCTTGAAGGGGTCATATCCGCTGGCGACGGCCTCTTTCCTGGCCCTCTCTGCCGGAAGCTTTCTGTATATCGCCGCGGTGGACCTCATACCGGCCACAGGAGTCCGGGAGTCGCGCATAGGCTTTCTGTACGTGCTGCTGGGCGTGCTCGTCTTCCTGGTAACCTCCCTCCTCGCCCAGCAGTAGAGGCGCCGCCGGTGGACAGGACGGCAGCGGCCCATCGGACTCACCGCCCTGTACGTCGTGGGACGCCCTTGCTATGATGAGGCTGTTCCTGCCCCTGGCTGTTTGAGAGGCGAGAGGCGTCGGCTCCGTGAAGGTGCTTCGACTCCACCCTTGGCAACTGTCGGTCGAAGAGGCGCAGGCCCTGCAGCGGCGCCTGGCGCGCCAGGTATCCCGGGACAGCCCCCTGGCCCAACCGCCCCGGTACGTGGCCGGCACCGACCTTTCGCCGCCGGACGGGAACGGGAGGGTGCGAGGGGCCGCGGTGGTGCTGTCGTTCCCGGAGTTGCGCGTCGCGGAGGTGAGGACTGCTGAAGGGAAGCCGGGCTTCCCGTACATTCCAGGGCTGCTCTCCTTTCGGGAGGCGCCCCTGGTACTGGCGGCCCTGGAGCGGCTGAGCGTCACGCCGGACCTCCTCCTGGCCGACGGCCATGGCCTGGCACACCCACGCCGTTTCGGCCTGGCCTGCCATCTGGGGCTGCTGGCAGAGGTGCCGGCCGCAGGATGCGCCAAGTCCATCCTCTGTGGCCGCCACGGGCCGCTGGCCCCGGAGCGAGGGGCATGGGTCCCGCTGGAGGACAGAGGGGAGGTGGTGGGCGCGGCGGTACGCACCCGAGACGCGACCAGCCCCTTGTACGTTTCCGTTGGCCACAAGATAGACCTGAGGGATGCCGTACGGTGGGTGCTGGCCTGTTGCGCTGGCTACAGGGTGCCAGAGCCGACCCGGCTGGCCCACCTGGCCGCCGCCGGCAAGCTCTTGGAACGGGGGCCAGGCCCCTCTGATGGGCCTGTGCCGATCCAGCAGGGGCGCCTGCTGTCTGAAGATGGTTGAAACAGGTAGGTGGTGAGCCATGCAGGAGCTAAGAGACCGTGCCGAGCGTTTGATCCAGCGGATCCTTGACATGCAGGTGCGTCTTTGACCTGGAAGCCAAGGACCGGGAGATACAGGACCTGGAGCGGCGTGCGGCTGCGCCCGGGCTCTGGGGGCAGCCCCAGCAGGCCCAGGAGGTGATGCGCCGCCTGGCGAGCGTCCGCGACACGGTAGAGACGTGGCGGGGCCTCCACGAGCGGGCCTCGGCCCTGTCCGAGCTGACGGAGGTCTCCCTCCGTGAGGGGGATACCTCCCTGGAGGAGACCTTCGCGGAGGAGGCGGGGGACCTGGAGGCTCGGGTCCACGAACTGGAGCGCCAGCTCCTTTTCGCCGGGCCCTACGATGGCCGCACGGCGATCCTGGCCGTCCATGCCGGCGCTGGCGGCACGGAGTCCCAGGACTGGGCCCAGATGCTCCTGCGCATGTACCTGAGGTGGGCCGAGCGGAGGGGGTTCGCGGCCCAGGTCCTGGACACGTCCGAGGGGGAAGAGGCGGGCATCAAGAGCGCGACGCTAGAAGTCGCTGGCGCGTACCCGTACGGGTGGCTCAAGGGAGAGAAGGGAGTCCACCGGCTGGTGCGCATCTCGCCCTTCGACGAAGCCCACGCCCGTCACACCTCCTTTGTCCTGGTGGAGGTCATGCCGGAGGCGGAGCAGGAAGTGGACATCCTCATCAAGCCCGACGACCTGCGCGTCGAGGTGTTCCGAGCGGGCGGCCATGGGGGCCAGAACGTGCAGAAGACCGCCACGGCGGTGCGCATCACCCATCTGCCCACGGGCATAGTCGCCAGTTGCCAGAACCAGCGCTCCCAGCTCCAGAACAAGGAGAGTGCCCTCAATGTCCTCAGGGCGCGCCTCATGGAGCTGGAGCTGAAGCGCCGGGCAAAGGAGCAGGCCAGGCTCAAGGGGGAGCACGTCTCCGCCGAGTGGGGCAACCAGATCCGGAGCTACGTCCTCCACCCCTACAAGCTGGTGAAGGACCACCGGACAGGGTATGGGACCTCCGATGCCAACGCCGTGCTAGACGGTGACCTGGACCCGTTGCTGGAGGCCTATCTGCTGTCGGCGCTGGGCGAGAAGGAGCGGCAGTCCTCGGGCCCGCGGGCTCAGGGGCCGTAGACCTGAACGTGGGTGGTGCGCCCGACGCCCCCCGGGCAGTGGCTGGCCGCTACCAGGAGGTCCATCTCCGCCCTGAGCTCCACGTGGGCATCCTTGTCCAGCTCCAGGTGGTCCCACCACATCTGGCCCGTCTGGCCGTCGATGCGCATGTTCTGAAAGATGTTCCACGGGTTGGGGACATCGTCGGCGCTGATAGCCCAGGGCTTCAGGGCCTCCGAGAGGTTCTCCCAGCACCCTCGGGGAGGGATGTCCTCAAACCGCTGGGGGTTGAGCTGCTTTCCTCCCCAGTGGACCCGCTTGGCCTCTCCCCGGAAGACCATCTCGTGGCGCTTGCGGCTGCACATCCCCTTCTGGAGGTCGTGGTGGCCGGGGAAGGTGTCCTCCAGAATGGTCATCATCACGTTGTTGTGCTTGGAGAACAGGACGTCCCCCTTGGTGAGGAAAATCTTGGCCTGGTTGGCCTTGGTCCGCCCCTGGTCGAACCGCTCGCTCAGGTTATGGAGGTTGAGGACAACGAAGTCCACGGTGGTGCGCCCGATGATGCGGATGGACTGCCCCTTCCGGAGCTGGAAGGCGCGTCCGGTATTGTAGGGGATGACCTCCTCGTGAACCAGGTTTCGCGCTCTTACCATCCTGTGACCTCCGCGTTTCGAGCCATTTTGCCGCCGGTGCCGGCTACTTGTCCATCCAGGTGGTCACGAAATCGGTGAGCAGGGCCGAGTTCTGCGCCGGGAACGCGACGCCCTTGACGTAGGAGCGGAAGGCCAGCACAGCCCACTGGTACCAGGTGTACGTCGTGAGGTACTGCTGCTGGAGGATGTACCGCTCGATCTCCCGGCTCAGCTTCACCTTCTCCTCGAACGACGTGACGGTCAGGAGGCGGTCGAAGTACTCGTCCACCTTCTTGTCGTTGTGCTTGACATCGGCGTTGGGGTTGGTGGTGAGGAAGTCGGAGACCCCCTCCGTGGGGAAGAGGGAGAAGTAGCTGTCGGGGTGGATGTCGAAATCGCCCGTGGCGATGCGTGCCCCTCGTTTCGCCGTGTCTACCACGTCGATGGTCACGTTGCCCTGGCCCAGGAGTCCGGTGAGCTGGCCTTCCAGGAACTCACACCACTTGACCCACAGGTCCCGGCACATGAGGGTAGTCTTGAAACCGTTGGGGTACCCGGCTTCGGTCAGCAGGCGTTTCGCCTCGGCGCGGTCCTTCTCCTTGGTGGCGGGGTTGTAGCCGGGCCAGGTCCGGAAGTCGGGGTTGACCCAGGGGGAGTTGGGGGCCCAGAAGGTGCTCAACTCGGCGAACCCGCCGTAGATGCTCTGGATCCCTGCTTGCCGGTCCATATACAGGGAGAGGGCCTTGCGGAGGCGGACGTCGTTCCAGGGAGTGCGCAGGGAGTTGGGAGTGATGGACTCGGCCAGGTACGGGATGTTGACGAAGTAGACCTTGTCTCCCAGGTCCTTGGCGATCTGGTCCTTGGCCTCGGGCGTCAGGTGGAAGCCGCTGCCCTTGGCCGTGGTGTCGATCCTGCCCGTCCGAAAGGCAGCCACCATGGCGGACGGCTCCTTGATGATGGGGAAGTCAATGCCGTCCAGGAAGGGGAGCTGGCGTCCCCGCTCGTCCTTCTCCCAGTACTTATCAAACTTCCGGTACTGGACCACGGCCCCCTTGTCGTACTTGAGCATCTTGAAGGGGCCGGTGGCGACCCAGTTGATCTCCTGGGGGCCCACGGTCTTGTTCCCCTTCTGGAGCTCCGGCTCGACCAGGTGCTTGGGGTGGGCGATCTGGTTGCCGATCTCGATAAGGGCCTCCAGGTAGCCAGGCCGCGGCTTGGCCAGGGTGACGCGGAAGCGGTTACCATCCAGGGCCTCCGTCTTGACCAGCGGGTCGAAGTTGGCCTTGAAGTAGGCCGGCTTCCGATCGGGAGGGGCGCCGTTGACCGAGAGGTCGACCCAGAACTTGGCATCCTCCGCGGTAAAGGGCTTGCCGTCGTGCCAGTAGGCGTTGTCCCTGATCTTGAAGGTCCACTGGGTGAAGTCGGCGTTGGCCTCCCACCGCTCGGCCAGGGAGGGGCAGACCTGGTAGATATTGTCGCGGCAGTTCTTCACCAGGTTGCCCTCGCCGTACAGGGGGTGGCTGAGGCCCACGGCGGTGAAGATGTTGATGGCCATGGGGTCCCAGCTAGCCGGGTCGCCCCGCTGCGCAACGTTCATGACACCGCCGTACTTGGGCTGGGCAACGATGGGGGTGGGCGTCGGCGCGGGGGTCGCCGTTGGCGCCTCGGCGGCGCCGCAGCCCACCAACGCCAGCAACAAGAGCGCCGAAGCTAGACAGCCCAGCAAGAGCCTTGTCCTTCCCATGGTGGTCTCCGTCTACCGCTAGGTGTTGGGAACGAGGTCGCGTACGCCGGCCTCGCGGTCGCCTGAGAACTGGACCAGGTCCGAGCGGGACAGGAAGATGTTGGGGTACGCGGCACCTGAGAACTGTTCCAGGGCAAGGCGCGTCCCCTCCTCGTTGCCGTACACGGCGTCCACGGGCACCACGGTCCAGTAGTTGCGGAAGTAGAAGCCCATGACGGCGTGATAGGCGCAGACGTTGATCCCTCCGCCCGTGACGATGGCGATATGCCTCGTGGGGTCGGGGACGAGGCGCGCCAGCACCTGGTCAATGTTGGTCCTGTGGAAGGGGTCGTGGCAGAACTTCTGGATGACGACGTCGCCCTCCTGAGGCTTCAGCTCGTCCACGATCTGGGCCCCCCAGCTCCCCACCTTCAGGTAGCGGGGCGAGTAGTTGAAGACGGTGAAGTCCGGCTCCTGGTGGGTGCGCACCGACTGGACGTACATCACCTGGACCCTGGAGGCCCGCGCCTTCTCCACCAGGCCCTGAATGACGCGGACCTTCGGGGCCATGGCCCGGGCCATGGCGGCCGTCACG
The DNA here is from genome assembly GCA_016202425.1 of Chloroflexota bacterium. GTDB lineage: Bacteria > Chloroflexota > Dehalococcoidia > Lucifugimonadales > JACQOS01 > JACQOS01. The sequence goes on along the minus strand of JACQOS010000213.1, from coordinate 1,470 downwards.
GGCCCACTGGCGGCGCCGCCCAGGCCGCCCACCTTGGCGAACTCGTTCTGCACGTCCACCACCACGAGGAGGGCATTGGCCGGGTTGGCCTGGACGGGGTGGAGCTGTTTCATTTCCCCTCGAATTCCCAGGATGGGGCTTGCCGTGGCCTCGGGGGTTCTGCCAGTATATCCAGGTGCCCTGGGCTGTCAAGAGAAAGGACGCAGCGTAGGCCGCTGGAGGCGGCGATGTCGGGGCGGGCGGATTTGAACCGCCGGCCTCAGCGTCCCGAACGCTGCGCGCTGACCGAGCTGCGCCACGCCCCGACGGCCGAGCTCGATTATACTCCCCTCGCCGCCGATTCAGAAGGGGTTGGCCGCAGAGCCTCCGCTGGCCTCGGTGGCCCGGCGGGTCATGTCGGCGCTGGCCTCAAACCTGGGCACGGGCCATGCTATCCTGGTACCATACACCCACGTGTCCTTGAGGGGGACGATGGAGCGCGTGAGCGTTCGGGTACCGGCGACCACCGCGAACCTGGGGCCCGGGTTCGACTGCCTGGGCATGGCCCTGGACATCTGGAACGAAGTCACGATAGCTGTAGCCCAGAAGTCGCGGGTTAGGGTGACGGGCCAGGGCGCGGGGCAGCTCAGCACCGGGCCGGGCAACCTGGTCTATCGCACCGCGGCCAGGTACTACACCGAGCGGGGCCGGGCAATGCCGGCGCTCTCCATCGCCTGCCACAACGAGATTCCCCTGGCCCGCGGCCTGGGGAGCAGCGCCGCCGCCATCGTCGGCGGGCTGGTGGCGGCCGCGGCCCTGGCGGGAGACCCGCCCGACGACCCGGAGCGGCTCTTGCCGCTCGCCATCGCCCTGGAGGGCCACCCGGACAACGTGACGCCAGCCCTCTTTGGCGGCTGCCAGATCGTGGTCGCGGAGGGGGACCAGTGGGTACGTGCCGCCGTTCCTCTACCGGCGGACCTTCACGCCGTGCTCTTCATCCCCGACACACAGCTTCCCACGGTGGAGGCCAGGGCAGTGCTCCCGGACGAGGTGAGTCGCGAGGCCGCTGTGTATAATGCAGGAAGGGTTGCCCTGCTGGTGAGCGCGCTGGCCACGGGGAAGGTGGAGCTGCTGCGCTGGGCGACCCAGGACAGGCTGCACCAGCCGGCGCGCGAGAGGCTCTTCCCCGCCATGCGCCACCTGTTCCGGGCGGCGATGGACGGGGGCGCCCTGGGAGCGTTCCTCTCGGGGGCCGGGCCGACGGTGCTGGCCCTGACCCAGGGCAGAGAGGTGACGGTGGCGTACGAGATGGCGGAGGCGGCCCGGCGGTTCGGTGTCTCCGGTACGGTGAAGGTCACCCAGCCAACGGCTCGGGGGGCAACCGTGGTCCGAGGGCGGAGCCAATAAGGACAGGAGGGTGGCCGCGTCCAGCCAGCCCCTGTAGCAGGCTGCTGAAAAAGGGGAGTCCAGAGGGGCGAAGCCCCTTTGACG
>JACQOS010000212.1 GCA_016202425.1 Chloroflexota bacterium | reverse complement strand
GGGATGGCGGGGGTCTGGGGATGTCCCCCACTGGGCACTGCCCAGACCCACGACTCGCTACCGTCGCCTGTCGCAGGTATGCTGCAACGCTGGTGCATGGGGGTGCAGGGGGTGAGGGTTTCCCAAATAGCCTCTAGGGTTGGATGGCCCGGAGAAGGACGTTCAACCGTAGCAGGTCCCGGGCGAGGAGCGTGGCGAGCCGGCGCCCCGCCGATGCCAAGAAAAGGCTGGCGTCCTCATGGGCTGAAGCGGCCTGCCGCAGGAAGGCGGCGACCACCTCGTCGGCAAGGGAGGTGCCAGCGCTGAGAAGCAGGGGCAAGAAGTCCAGGCGCTCGCTGAAAGCGCGTACCTCGTCCTTGGGGCAGGTCTCCACGAAAGCGTGGATGGCGGGTGGCCTGGGAGGGAGGTACTGGTACAACCTGCCGGCAGCCCGGTGTCCGACTATCAGCGCGGCAAACTCGGTACGGAACAGCCTGGAAAGCTGCGGGTGGCTACGGTAGAGGGCCTCCTGGTCCGCCTCTTCCTGGCCCAGAGCCACCGGGCGCCGCCCCGCATCGAGCGGCACGGTGGCGACGTTCTGGACGACGCCGTACGTGGGCTCCTGGGCGACGCTCCGCACGAGGGCCCCCAGGGGAGCGGCGCCATTCAATTGGTAGCAGTGGACGGTGAACGCGCTGCTCGAGGCCTCCACCACTTCGCCGAGCCTTCCTTCCTCTGGACCCGTTCCCTGGAGCAGCGACATCAAGTCACCCGCAAGGTAGTTCGCCTACACCCACCGGAGGCGCTTGGAGCGGGCCTTTTCCGAAGTGTAGACGTCCAGGCGCCGCCGGGCCAGGGCCTCTTCTACCATCTGGCGGAACAGCTCCCGCTCAGGGCCGGAGATGACCGCCTGCTCATGGGCCTCCATGATGGCAGCGGGGTATCCCCGTCCTTTCAGGCCCTGGTCCAGGATGAGGCTGTGGCTCAAGCTCAGGGACTGTTCATCGCTGGCGACCCATGCGGGCACCTCGACCCGGGCTACCTCCTCTCCCACGTTCAGATAGTAGAAATGGATGGCGTTCTGCCCATAGTGGTTGCGGACCACCGACGAATTGCTGGCAAAGATGGCCGAACGTTCTCCCGGCTCGAGCAGCCGCCGGAACAGCTCCCGGTCCAGCAGGCCTCCGACATCGTCGCAGGGGCGGTGCCCCTGGCGGGTTCCTGCACAGTGGCGGTCGCAGTCCACGGGGCTGAAGGGGCACACCCGGAGGCGCAGCGCATTCACCACCTCCGTAGCGCGGGGGAGGCTAGTGTACCCGGCCACGGCGAGAGGGCGCTGGCGGGCAACGGACTGGAGCCGGTCGAGGGCGGGCACCAGCCCTTCCTGGATCAATGCCTTGCGGACGTACTCGGGGTAGGCCTGACCAGCCAGCCCCCAAAGGATGAGGGAGCCGTCCACCAGGGCTACGGCGGGAGTCCCGTCGGCCGCTGCCTCCTCGGCAAGTTCAGCCAGGGCAACCACCTCCTCCACAGCCCGCTTGATGCCCAGGAGCTGGCCCTCGAGGGGCTGCTCCCCAACCCCCTCCGGGTCCGCCACGCTGAGCTCCTCAGGAGCCGCGTAGAGGCGGGGCCGGCTTTCCAGCCGGGCGTCCGGGTGGGGCCCGTACTGAAGGGCCACCTTGCTGACATTGACCAGGGCGCAACGGACGGGCAGATGGCGGTCCACGTCGATGTGGGAGCCGTCCACGGCCAGGGCACGGTAGCTGCTCGGCGGAGGAGGAGGGGAGACCCGGGCGACCAGACTTGGGGGCACCGTTGGCACCAGCCAGGTGACCCTGCCCGCCGAGCGTCTGTCGTTGACGGCGGCGCCCTCTGCCTCCGCCATCACCTTCAATGCCTGGGCCAGGCGAGCGTCCCTCTCGGTGCCCAGGGCCCGGAGGTCCCTGACCGCAGCCTCCACTTGGACAAGGGTCGCCGAGAGGTCAAGGCTCACTGCGGTTGTCTTTTTCTGAGAGGCTTGCCGAAGACCGGCTGGCCATCTCTGCGAGAAGCGCCAGGGCCTCTTGAGAGGACCTCAAGTTGAACCTGGCCGCTGAGGCAGCAAGGCCGACGCGGATGGAGTAGGCCGTGGCTGGAAGGGCGCTGAACAGGCTTTCATCTGTCCAGTCATCGCCAAGGGCGAGGATGAAGTCCCACCGCCGGCGGGCGAGATGGTGGGTGTAAAACGCGCCTTTGCCTATTCCGCTGCTCAGGACTTCCACTACCTTGTTGCCTGGCAGCACGTGGATGGGCAAATTGGCGGTGAGATTGGTCAGGGCATCCAGAAGCTCTCGGGCAGCCTCGTCACCACTCGCCACTTCTGCTTTTCTGAAGTGCCAGGCGAGCGACAAGGCCTTCTCCTCGATGAAGCTGCCAGGGACCCGCTCGGTAAAGAGCTCCAGGATGGGCCGGACGCGGCTTTTCCAACGGGTGTCCGCCTTCACCGTCGCTTCCCAGCGGTGGCTACGCCGTTTCTTCATCCACCCTCCGTGTTCGGACCCCAGCGTGAGGTCAAGGTGCCCGAACCACCGGTTGAAGGTCTTCCGATCGCGGCCGCTGAGCAGCATAACCTCCGTGCCGGGCTGGGCGGCGAGGCCCTGGAGCAGCCTGAGGACCTGGGGGGAGGGGCGAGCCTCGAGAGGGTGCTCGGCGAAATCCGTCAGGGTGCCGTCGTAGTCCAGGAGAACGAGCCTCTGCGAAGCTTGGGCGTAGTGGTCGAGCAGTGTGCTCTTCTCCTCGGCAGCCAGAAGGCGCACCGAAAGTTCCTGGGACAGGCTCACCACGTGCCGAAGCGTTTGGAGAAACCGCTCTGCCCAGTGCCTCACAGTATGACGTTCGAGGCGGCTGCGCATGCTCACCATGCGCCTTCGCTGCTCTTCCTCAGGCATGGTGAGGGCCTGGTGGAGAGCCTCCGCCACATCTTCCTTGCTGTTCGGATTGACAATGATGGCCTCTGTCAGCTCCTTGGCGGTGCCTGCTGTGTCGCTCAGGACGAGGACCCCGGTGCCGTCGCCTCTGGTCGCGATGTACTCCTTGGCGGTCAGATTCATACCGTCGCGTAGCGGCGTGATGGCAGCAACGGCGGCGCTGGCGTAGAGAGCCGAGAGCTCCTCGAAGCCCAGGGAGCGGTAGAGGTACCTTACGGGCGTCCACTCGACCGTGCCGTGTTTGCTGTTGATCCTGCCCACCAGCTCGTCTATCTCCCGCTTCAGGTGCCCATACCGCTCGACGCGTTCCCTGGACGGCGCGACGACCAGCACGAAGATGACCTTCTTGTGCCAGACACGGAAGCGGTCCAAGAGGTCGTCAATAGCCTCCAAGTACTCGGGAATCCCTTTGGTGTAGTCGAGCCGGGAGACCGCGAGGACGATGCGGCACGGGCTGGCCTCTGCCTTTATCCGTTCGACCTGCGCCTCCACCTCGGGACGTGCGATCGCGCGAGAGAACTTGAGGAAGTCTATCCCCATGGGAAAGACGTCTGCCAGAACAACGCGGTCTCGCGCGATGATCCGTCCCAGATCGTTGTCGTAGCCAAGCAAGCGACGGACGCTTCCGAGAAATGCCTGCATGTACTCGTAGGTATGAAAGCCGATCAGGTCTGCTCCCAGCAGGCCCTCCATGATCTCCCTGTGCCATGGCAGGAGACGCAGGACTTCGTATGGGGGGAAGGGGATATGCAGGAAGAAGCCGATAGGGGTGTTGGGGAGGGCGTTCCGCAGGTATTGGGGGAGCAGGAGCAACTGGTAATCGTGGACCCAAAGACTATCGTTCGGCCCCACAACGTCCAGCACCGCCTCGCAGAAGCGAGCGTTGGCCTCTTTGTAGGCCTCCCATTCACGGGCCGAGTATTTGGCGTACATGGACATGGAGTGAAAGAGAGGCCACAGGGTCTTGTTGGCGAACCCTTCGTAGTACTCCTCTACGACACGCTCCGGGAGGAAAACGGGGTGACATGCCCACTCGGATGCCAACTTTCCTTCCACCGCCTCCCTGTGGGCCGGGTGGATGCTTCCTGGCCAGCCGACCCACAGGCCTCGATAGTCCCGGTAGAAAGCTCCCAGGCCTGTGGCCAGTCCGCCAGTGCTGGGGGAGAAGCGGAGCTCGGAGTCGCGCTCCTCTACGGTCACCGGCAGACGATTGGCCACCACCAGAAGCCTGTGGTCTTTCGCCGTGTGGTTGTAGGGCATCAGCCGCCTCCCCCCTTCAGGATCAGCCGGTGGCGCCGCACGGTGCGCAGGCCGGTTCCCCCCTTACCTCAGGACCCGCTCGTCTCCCACCCGGCGGGTGACGTGGCGCTGGTCCAGGTGCTCCAGGAAGGACAGCACGTACTTGCGGCTCGTGTTGAGCAGGTCCCGGGCCTGGGCCACGGTGATGGTCCCATGCTCCCGCAGGTGGCGGAGGACTTGTTCCACCATCTGCTGGTACGCCGAAGCCGCGAAGACCACGGTGTCGCTCACCTTGACGACTTTGCCCTCGTCCACGAGCACGCTGAGAAGGTCGGGCTCGAGAGGCTCCGCGGTGGGAGGAGCAAAGGGCTCGGATTCCAGGAGCCGGAGGTAGCCCTCCAGCCGCAGGCGCTGCTCCTGGGTCAGTTGAACGCGATGGTCGGGGAGGCGTAGCCACGCACCCTCTTCCACCAGCATCCCCGCCTGGACGAGCCGCTCCACTGCGAGGGCGGCCACATGGGCGGAAAGGCCCAGGCGGCTCCTCATCTCCTCCTTTGGGGCACCGCGCCGCAGCGGGTGCTGGCGGTGGTAGGCCAGGAGGAGTGTCTGCGCTTTTTCGGCGAGGGCCCGCCATGCCGACGAGGCCATGAGGAGGGTGGTCTCCTGGAGGGATTCGCCGTCCAGAGCGATGACTTTGCCCTGCTCGAGCAGCCGTTCTGCCTGGGAGCGGGCGTCAGCAACGGAGAGGTTGGCCTGCTGGGCCAGGGCCGCCAGGTCGAGAACTCCCCGCGTCTCCAGCGCCTGCAACGCTACCTCGTCGCTGCTTCCCCGACTGAGGATGGCCAAGCGCTCCAGGGTAGGCGGGTGGAGGCGGCGGTGGCGCTTGACGTGGGTGTCCACTACGGTGCCCCCCCCAAGGGTCGTATCCGACGCCCGCAGGACGAAGAAGTCGCCCCGCACCGCGGCCACTGGGCCTGCCAGGCGGAGTTGGGCCCAGCCACTTCCTCCCGATGCCAGCTCGTCGGCGTCCAGCAAGCGCACGCGTGCCAGAGTTTCGCTGGCCCCCGTGTGAAGAGAGGCTCCGGTGTTGTGCTTGAGGGGCCGGGGGACATCGCGAAGGACGCGCACATGGACATCAAGGGCTGTGGTGGGCTGGAGCCACCCGGGCAGGGTGAGGACATCGCCCCGGTGGACCTCTTCGTGGGACACGCCCGCGAGGTTGACGGCCGTCCGGGTACCCGGCAGCGCGACCTGCTCGCTCTTCCGGTGGGTCTGCAGCCCCCGGATCCGGGCCCGCTTTCGGGCCAGCACCAGCTCCACCTCCTGGCCTACGGAGAGAGTGCCATCAATGAGGGTGCCGGTTACGACGGTGCCGAACCCGGCTATGGGAAAGGAGCGGTCCACGGGCAGCCGGGGACGTCCCAGGTCGGGGCGCGGCTCGGTGGAAGCCAACACCGAGTCCAGGGTCGTCACGAGCTTGGGGAGGTCCTGGCCGGTGAGGGCAGAAACGCGGCACATGGGTGACCCCTCCAGGACCGTGCCCCTGAGGGCATCCTCTACCTCCGCGGCGACCAGTTCCAGCCAGTCCGCGTCCACGAGATCCACTTTGGTGATGACCACAACGCTCCTCTTCACTTGAAGGAGGTCCAGGATGGCCAGGTGCTCCCGGGTCTGCGGCATCACAGCCTCGTCGGCGGCCACGACCAGGAGGGCCAGGTCAATGCCCCCTACACCTGCCAGCATATTGCTCACGAACCGCTCGTGGCCCGGGACGTCCACAATGCTCACCTCGCGCCCGCTGGGCAGGGTAAGCCAGGCGAAGCCCAGGTCAATGGTCATCTCACGCTCTTTTTCTTCCTTGAGGCGGTCCGGATCTATGCCCGTGAGCGCCTTCACGAGGGTGGACTTCCCGTGGTCTACGTGTCCGGCGGTGCCGATAACAAACATCAGTGAAGAACGGGTGCTGGGCCTGTCAGATTCAGAGCCAGGATAACACGGGAGCCCCGTGGGAGCAAAGGAAGGGTGCGATAGGCGCTATGGCCGGGCGATGCAGGTTCCCTTGACAGGAGGAGCGCAGCGCCGGATACTGGGAGTCTGGAGTTTCGTCCCTATGGCGATGACTACGCGGTTGGCTCTGGCGTCGCGCCAGGCGAACCGCCAAGCAGCAAGAAAGACTCTTCGGCTCGGCTTCTGGGAGGGCACCACCGGTTTCACGGCGCTCTCCATAGCCGAGAGTTTCTTCAGCCCCCTGGCCATTGCCCTGAAGGGCACGGCGTTTCAGATCGGCCTTCTGGTCGGGGTGCCCTACCTGGCAGCCGCGCTCGCCCAGCTCTTCACTCACCGCCTGGTGGCGTGGCTACGCTCCAGGAAGCGAGTGATGTTGTGGTCAGTGGGCCTGAGTGTCCTTCCGTGGCTGGGCATTGCCTGGCTTCCCCATGTCGGTCTGCCCGACCCGGTGGCCTGGCTGATCCCCCTGGCGGCAGGGGTCATGGTGCTCCAGAATCTCTCGGCCCCCGCGTGGGGGAGCTGGATTGCTGACCTGTTGCCCATGAGACGCCGAGGGGACTACCTCGGGTTGCGGATGGCGGCGGCGGGCGTGGTGGCGAGCGCGGCCGTCCTGGCTTTCGGCGTTCTGTTGGACCGCCTGGACAGCAGGGTCTACTGGGGGTTTAGCGCCGTCTTTGTGCTGGCGGTGGTCCTGCGCCTGGGTTCCCTGGCTCTCCTTTCCGGGATGCACGAGCCGATGGTTCGCGGCGGGCCTAACGGCCCTGGCCTCTGGACGTTCCTGGGCAGCCTTGGACGCACCAGGCTGGGCCACCTGGTGCTGTACATGGGGCTACTGTATTTCGGCACCAACGTAGCGGGGCCGTACTTCGCGGTGTACATGCTCCGGGACCTGGGGGTCGGCTACGCCACGTTCATGTTCCTGAACGCAGCCAACGTGGTGGCCGCCATCGTTGGTGTCAGGTTCTGGGGCCTGTATGCTGACCGGTACGGCAACAGGGCGGTGCTGCGCATCACTGGTGTTGCGATCTCGTTCCTGCCCCTTTTGTGGCTCTTCTCGCAATGGGTCCCCTACCTGGTCGCGATCAACGCGGCGGGCGGTTTCGTGTGGGGGGGCCTCACCCTCTGCGCGCTCAACTTCGTCTACGAGCTAGCGCCCTCCGCTGCGAGGACCAGGGCCGTTGGCCACTTTAACGCCTCCATCGGCGCGGGCGTATTCCTGGGAGGGCTGGCCGGTGGCATCATTGCTGGCCGCGTGCCCCTGCTCTTCGAGCATAGACTCATGACCCTCTTCTTGCTGTCCGGGGTGTTGCGGCTCCTGGTGACGGTGGTGTTTGTCCCGACCATCCGTGGGACCCAGGCCCCCGGGGGCCGGCCGTCCTGGCCCCTGCCATTCCACCACTTCGGGAAACACTCCTAGAGGCTATTCGGGAAACCCTCACCCCCTGTACCCCCATGCACCAGCGTTGCAGCGTACCTGCGACAGGCGACGGTAGCGAGTCGTGGGTCTGGGCAGTGCCCAGTGGGGGACACCTCCGACTTTGTCGAG
>JACQOS010000205.1 GCA_016202425.1 Chloroflexota bacterium | reverse complement strand
TTGACCGCCACGGCGGTGTCTCCCAGGAGGGTCTCGGGCCGGGTGGTGGCCACGGTCAGGTGGCCGTCGCCTTCCTGGAACGGGTAGCGGATGTAGTAGAGGTGGCCCTGCTCCTGCTGGTGCGCGACCTCCAGGTCGGAGAGAGCGGTCAGGCACCGGGGGCACCAGTTGATGATCCGCTCGCCCCGGTAGATGAGGCCCTTCCGGTACAGGTTGACGAAGGTGGTGCGGACCGCGAGGCTGGGGCCGGGCTCCAGGGTGAAGCGCTGGCGGGTCCAGTCGCAGGAGGCACCCAGGCGCCGGAGCTGCTCGGCGATGATACCGCCGTACTTGCGGACCCACTCCCAGACCCGCTCCACGAACTGCTCCCGGCCCAGGTCGTGGCGGGTGCGGCCCTCCTGGAGGAGGAGCCGCTCCACCATCGCCTGCGTGGCGATCCCTGCGTGGTCCGTCCCCGGGAGCCAGAGGGTGGGCTCGCCCCGCATCCTGTGCCAGCGCACCAGGACGTCTTCCAGGGTGGTGGTGAGGGCGTGGCCCAGGTGCAGCTCCCCCGTGACGTTGGGAGGCGGCATGATGACGACGAAAGGTTGCCTCCCGGGCTCGATCTTGGGCGTGAAGTAGCCGCCCTCCAGCCAGGACCGGTACAGCCGCCGTTCCACGGCCTGAGGGTCGTAGGCTTTGGGGAAGGTTTGGGATGGTTCGTGAGAAGCCATGGCCGGTGTGCGGCCTATTGTAGCAGAGCGCTGGGAAGCTTCAACGAGGGGGAAAGACCCGACTACGGCAAGGCAGCACCGGTGAGAGGAACATAGTGCTTTGGGTAGCTAGCGTCTGGGCCTCTTCGTGCTGGCCTACAACCTGGGGAACTTTCTCCGCAGGCTGGGATTGCCTAATGCCATCAAGGACTGGTCCCTGCGGAGCGTACAGGTCAAGCTCATCAAGATCGGAGGTAGGCTTGTGCGCCACGCCCGAAGGCTGGTGTTTCAGTTGGCCGAGGTGGCCGTGCCGCGAGCGCTCCTCCAGGGAGTGCTGGACCGCATCGGGAGGTTATGTCTGGCGCCTGGCTAGCGGAAGGAGACCACGTCGAGGTGGCTGCGTGGGGGTCCCAGGGAGAACCGCGCCCTGAGCAAGGGGCTCCGTGGCCCACCGTGGTTCTGAATGACGATGAATGAGGTTGGCACAAGCTGGGGAAGGGCGAAACCGCGCCTGAAGACGGGGGCGATGATGGTTGACAGGCCTCCAGGGGCGGGGGTACTCTCCTTTCATCCCATCTGACTAGGCCAGGACCGGTTGAAATGGGAAATCCCGGTTCAATAGTTAGGCCGACTGCTTCGAGACGGAGGACCGAGACCGGTGCAGCCGAAGTACCTCGGTGATTCATTCGACATCGTGAAGCGGTTCTGGGCTGAGCGCCTGGGGAGCATCGCGCCGCTCTTTGCGCACCCGAGGTTCGTGCCGACCGCAATCAAGTCGGCCTATGAAAAGATGGTGGCCATGCCCGTGCTTCACCCCAACGAGCCGCGTGCCGAGCCCTTCGGTCTGTTCCTCGATCCTCATACGGGCATCCCCCTGCCCACGGCGTTGTCGCAGAAACCGACCGCCTCCCACGTACCGCTGTCATTCATCGAAGCCGAGCTTGATCGGCTCAGGCCGATGTACTTGATCTGTTTTGACCAAAGTCACGTCAGAGGTTCCGGTCCCAGTAAGGCAGAACAACGCGAAAGTAAGCGCGCTGCGTTGCAAACCAGGAATGTTGCGTCGTTCTACTATGTCTCGCACGCTCCTTTCCTGTTCGCGTCCAAGGATGCAAAGGTTATCGAATTGGTGCGCCGTCGGCTTGTCGAAGGCGGCATCCCCGAATGCCGTTTCGAGCCTTAGAGAGTGGAAAGTTGACGACAGCGGGCTAACCAGGCGCTAGAGCAAACGCAGCCTCAAAGATCGGATAAAATAAGAAAGGCGTGCTGTGCCGCTCATCTCGCAGCCGTTAGACGACAGATGATTGAAGGGGAGATCAATGGCCAAGGAAAAGACCTTCTTCCAGTCCGAGGAGGTGACCGTAACGAACTCGCGATTTATGGTCGGATCGAAGACGTTCGCAATGAGCAACATTACATCGGTGAAAGCTTCGGAACAAGAGCCAAAACGCTTGTACTCGATTGGACTGATTGTCCTCGGCGTATTCGTACTCACCGGGAGTGTTGGGATCGGCGTTGTCATCAGTGGTATTGGTGTAGCGTGGCTATTGATGCAAAAAACCAAGTATCACGTCACGCTGACGACGGCGGCAGGAGAGTCAAGTGCGTTGGGAAGTAAACAGCGCGAATACATCGAAAAAGTCGTCCAAGCTCTCAACGAGGCGATCGTCGCGCGTGGATAGGAACTGCCGTCTATCCCCGGGTTCCGGGCCGACGCGCCCGCTGTCTGCGCGAGTATGCCGCCGCGCCGCTGAACGCTGGTCGTTAGCTAGCCCAGTGGCGACAGCTCGATATGGCGTGGTGGCGAATCGAATGCCAATGGGTAAACATGAGCGGGGTAGACAGCAGCTTGCCACCTGCGGCGCCCTGCCACCCGCTTCTTACCCATTCCCGGTTCCATCTTCTACCATGACCTGGCAGCAACAGCAGCGAAAGCAAGAAGATTACGAAATTCGGATTCGTTCTCTCAAAAAACTTCTGCCGCCCAGCTACAAGCCAGCTACATATTCTTTACATAACGCCTGAAACAAATCGCTCTCTGTGCCTGGCTCGCAGCCCGCACCCCAAAAATCACCTGCCCTTTGCCTCTCCCATCGGGGCGCACGGGCCCCCAAAACAATCAAGCCTTCAAAGCTGAGCACCGAAGCTATGTTGACAAAATCAATCAACCCCCTCGTTCCAGCCGAGAGTTCAATCGTAACGTGTGCCATTGAACCCGGCTTCGCCCCGTGCTACCCTCTCCCAGGAGCCAGCATATGTCCAAAGGCCGCGTCGTCGTTGCCATGAGCGGGGGGGTGGACTCCTCCGTGGCTGCTCTCCTCCTGAAGGAGGAGGGGTACGAGGTTATCGGCGTCACCATGCGCCTCTACCCGCCGGAGTGGGAGGAGGCTGCCATGGCCGCCGGCGGCGCTCGTGCCCTCAAGGGCTGTTGCACGACGGAGGATGCCGAGGACGCCCGCCGCGTGTGCCAGGCCATCGGCGCGCCCCACTATCTGCTGAACGTGGAACGGGAGTTCCGGGCTCATGTGATTGACTACTTCTGCCAGGAGTACGCACGGGGGCGGACTCCTCACCCCTGCGTGGCCTGCAACGACAGGATCAAGTTCCAGTTCCTGCTCCAGCGGGCCCTGGCCCTGGGTGCCGACGATGTGGCCACCGGCCACTACGCCCGCCTCTCCTGGCGGGATGACCGTTGGCGCCTGCTGAAGGGGGTGGACGCGTCGAAAGACCAGTCCTACGTGCTGTACATGCTGACTCAGGAGCAGCTTGCCCACACGCTGCTCCCCGTGGGTTGGCACACCAAGGCCGAGATCCGCGAGTTCGCCCGCCGTGCCAGGCTGCCCGTGGCCGACAAGCCCGATAGCCAGGAGATATGCTTCATTCCCCAGGGCGACTACCGGGCGTTCCTGGCGGAGCGCCTCACCCCTCATCCTGGGGAGATTGTGGACTCGCGAGGCAACGTTCTGGGTGCCCACCCAGGCATCGAGTTCTTCACCGTGGGCCAGCGGCGGGGCTTGGACATCGCGGGGCCGCAACCTCTGTACGTGTTGGGACTGGACGCCGGCCGCCGCCGCGTGGTGGTGGGCACAGCGGAGGAGCTGCTCCAGGAGGCCCTCCTTGCCAAGGGGGTCAACTACCCAGCTCGGGTGCCTACGGCTCCCCTCCAGGTCCAGGCCAAGGTCCGGTACAAGGCGCCTGAGGTGCCGGCTATGCTGTACCCCCGGGGCACGGAGGCGGTGGTGCGCTTTCAGGAACCCCAGCGGGCCATTGCGCCGGGGCAGGCCGTGGCCTTCTACGTGGGCGAGGAGCTCCTGGGAGGCGGTGTCATTGAGGGCCCCTGGCAGGGGCGGCTGCCCTGGGGAAACCAGCAGGAGGCAGAGGTAGCCCTTGTCTCCCCTTGAGCGGGGGGCCCTGCTGGCGTGCCCGAGCTTCTCCTCGTGGGGGGAACGACGTGCGTTCTTGTGTTCCCGGGGGTCTGTCTCTCGCGAAAAGCCTGGCGCCTTTAGTCGCCTGACCGGGTGGAGGCGATAGCCATGGCCCGCCCACGGCCCAGAGGGGGACCCACTTGGGAGGAGGAGCAGCGCCTGCTCGGGAAAGGATACCGGTGGGTGGCTGGCGTGGACGAGGTGGGCCGGGGTCCTCTGGCGGGCCCGGTGGTGGCGGCAGCGGTGATCCTGGACCCGGACCTGGAGCTTCCCTGGTACCCCCAGCTCCAGGACAGCAAAGTCCTCTCCCCACGGCAACGGGGTCGGCTGGCCGCTCTCATCCGGGGGGCCGCTACGGCTTTCGGCATCGGCGCTGCCGACGCCCAGGAGGTAGACGCCCGTGGGGTGGTGAAGGCGACCCGGGCTGCCATGGCGCGGGCCGTGGCCGGCCTCGCCCTGCGTCCTGACTATCTCTTGATCGACGCCGTGCCCCTGCCCGAGGCCCAGATCCCCTTCCGGGCCATCATCCGGGGCGATGCGCTGTGCCGCTCCATCGCCGCAGCTTCCATCGTCGCCAAGGTGGAGCGGGACGGCCAGATGGAGCGCCTCGACGAGACCTATTCCGGCTACGGGTTCGCCCGACACAAGGGGTACGGGACCCAAGAGCACCTGAGGCGGCTGGGGGCCCTGGGGCCATCCGCCATACACCGGCGGACCTTCGCTCCCGTGCGGGCCCTGTTGTCTCCTGCCCAGGGGACGGAGGCCAACTCCCGCAGAGCCGCCGGTCGCGCCGCGGAGCAGGCCGCCGCCGACTTCCTTCAGGCCCGAGGCTATCGGCTCCTGGACCGCAACTTCCGCTGCCCGTGGGGGGAGCTGGACCTGGTGGCCGAGGAGGGGGGAACAGTCGTCTTCGTGGAGGTGCGCGCCCGCAGGAGCGATGCGCTGGGCTCACCTCTGGAATCGGTGACGCTGGGCAAGCAGCGGCGGCTGGTGCTGGCGGCCCAGGAGTACCTCCAGCAGCACGGCTTGGAAAGCCGGCCCTGGCGCATCGACGTCCTGGGGGCGCGCCTGGGCCTCGGCGGCCAGGTGGAAGCCCTGGAACACCTGGAGCATGCGGTAGGCCTGTAGCGCTTGCCTTTTGCTCCCGTGCTACAATTGAGCACGAGTGCCGGGAGAAGGCCCATGCCCATCTACGAGTACCGTTGCCAGCACTGCCGCCGCAGGACGAGCCAGCTTGTTCGAGGTCCCCAGGACCACCGGCCGCCCGTGTGCGGGTACTGCGGCAGTGGAGAGCTCGTGCGCCTGTTCTCTCCCTTCGCCATCCAACGATCCCCGGACGCGGGTCGCGCGCTGCCCTCCTTCGAGAGCATGAGCGATGTGGACGAAAGCGACCCCGAGAGCATGAAGCGCTGGGTGGAGGGGATGCGCCATGACATGGGCGAGGAGTTTGGCGGGGAATACGAGGAGACGGTGCGCGATATGAGGCGGGCCGAGAGGGCCTATGAAGACGGACACGCCCACGGGCATGACCATGATGACGGGGCATCCCATGAGGACGAAGAGGGGTAGGGTGGGCGCGTAAGCCATGCCGATCTACGAGTTCCGCTGCAAGGACTGCGGTCAAGAGTCCACGTTTTTCACCCGCTCGGTGAGCGCCGCCCTGGAGCCCGTTTGCCGAGGCTGCGGCAGCCGAGAGCTGGAACGGCTGGTCTCACCCGTGGCGTACCACCTTACCCTCAGGCAGGTCCACGAGAGGTACGGTCCGCCCCCGCAGCACGCCAGCCTGGACCACTACGAGGACCCCCGCAACATCGGGCGGGAGGTGGAGGAGAAGTTCCGGCAATGGGACGTGGCGATGCCGCAGAAAGTGCGGGACGCCATTGACGCCGCCCGGGAGGGGACCATGCCCGAGGGCGTTGACCTTTAGCAGGTTGGTGACAAAGGAGGAGTCCAGAGGGGCGCAGCCCCGGAGCCTTCCCTGAGCGAAGTCGAAGGGACGGGGGTCTGGGGGTGTCCCCCAGATATAATTCCTACCCCCTTCCTGGCCAG
>JACQOS010000204.1 GCA_016202425.1 Chloroflexota bacterium | reverse complement strand
GTTGGGGAGCGTGTTGCCCTGCCCCAGATTCTTCGTCGCTTCACTCCTCGGAATGACATTCCTGCGGCCAAGTCTACCCAATAGGGGTTCATCGAATCAATAAGCGCCGCCTTTTTGCTGCGCACCCAGCCCTTTATCTGTTTTTCTCGTGCAATCGCAGACTCGATGTCCCCTGTCGTTTCGTAGTATACAAGCTTTGTTATGTTATATCTGCTTGTGAATCCCCTCAGTAACTTCTGCCGGTGCTCATACAGGCGGCGGGCTAGGTCGTTGGTCACACCCGTGTACAACGTTCCCTTGTAACTGGACATGATGTAAACGAAGTATTGGTTCGTTACCAATCTCTTGCCCCACCCCAGATTCTTCGCTTCGCTCAGAATGACATGGCAAAAGGCGCCGGATGCTATTGAGAGAGCATCAGTTGGAACGCAGCACTCTCCCTTCCCTTAGGAGGCCGTCTTCTGGAGCGCCCGCTCCAGCCTCTCCATTCCCTCATCAACCTCCTCCCGGGTGATGGTGAGAGGAGGCATGAGGCGGATGGCGTTGGGGCGCAAGGGGTTGAGGAGCAGCCCCTCCTCGTTGCAGGCGGCCACCACCCTGGGGGTCCGCTCGTCCTGGAACTGCACCGCCAGGAGGAGCCCCACGCCGCGGACCTGAGTGATGAACGGGTACTGCTCTCTCAAGGCTTCCAGGCGCCCCTTGAGATAGGCCCCCACTTCCCTGGCGTGGGCCGGGACATCCTGGTCAATCAGGAAGCGGGTGGCGGCGTAGGCGGCGGCGCAGGCCAGGGGGTTTCCACCGAAGGTGGAGCCGTGGTCGCCGTACTCCAGGGCGGCGCACCGCTCCTTGGCCAGGAACGCGCCGATAGGGAAGCCTGCCCCCAGCCCCTTGGCCAGGGTCATCACGTCTGGCTCGACGCCGAAGGTCTGGTAGCCGAAGAGGGTGCCCAGGCGGCCCATGCCCGTCTGGACCTCGTCGAACATGAGCAGCAGGCCCCTGGAGTCGCACCACTGGCGCACCCAGGGCAGGTAGCCCTCGTCGGGCACGTTGACGCCGCCCTCTCCCTGGACAGGCTCCAGCAGGATAGCCGCCGTCCGCTCGCTGGTGGCCTCCTTGATGGCGTTGGGGTCGTTGTAGGGGACGTTGACGAAGCCGGGAGGCAGGGGCTGGAAAGGCTCCTGGTAGTGAGGCTGGCCGGTGGCGGCCACCATGGCCAGGGTCCTGCCGTGGAAGGAGTTGAGGGCGGTGATGACCTCGTAGGCGCCGTTGCGATGGAGCTTGCCGTACCTGCGGGCCAGCTTCACCGCCCCCTCGTTGGCCTCGGCGCCGCTGTTGGAGAAGAACACCCTGTCCATGCAGCTCTGTTCCACCAGGAGCTGGGCAAGCTCCAGTTGCGGCCGGCTGTAGAACTGGTTGGAGGTCTGCATGAGCACCGCGGCCTGCTTCTGGACAGCCTTCACCACCACGGGATGGCAGTGGCCCAGGTTGTTCACCGCCCAGCCGGCGGTAAAGTCCAGGTACTCCTTCCCCGCGTCGTCCCAGACGCGCGTGCCCCTGCCGCGCACGATGGCGACGGGCTGGCGGCGGGTGACCCGCATGTAGTATTTCTGCTCCCATTCCTGCCAGGAGATCATCGTTGCTCCTGTTCCAGGAGATCCTCCAGCCGCTTGAGCGCCTCCTCCAGGCCGGAGAGTTCCTCTTTGAGGTTCTTCAGCGCCGTCCGGACCCGGTCCAGCTCTTGAAGAGCGGCGGCAGGAGTCCCTGGTTGCTGGGGTGGTGGCCTGGCGGGGGCCACGGCGGGGGCTGTGGGGGCGCCTGCCAGGGCCGCCACGGCCTTCTCCAGGGTGGCCTCCATGACCACCTTCTTGGACGAAGCGAGGATCACCTGTTTCAACTCGGGGTAAAGCACATTCTTTGAGCGGAGGTAGAGGGGCTCCACGTAGAGGATGGACTGCTCGATGGGGATCACCAGGAGGTTGCCACGGAGGCAGACCGCGTCACCGGTGCACAGGAGGGCGAACTTCGTCTTGATGACGAGGTCCTGGCTGATGCGGGCTTCCACCTGGTTGGGCCCGTCGATCTGGACACCGCGGGGGAAGGAGAAGGTCAGGAGCTTCCCGTAGTTGGGCTTGTCCATTCGGGCGGCCAGCCAGCCTACCATGTTGGGCTTGTCGGCGGTCCGCCAAGGGGTAAAGGGGAGGATGAGGACGAACTCAGGCTTGGTCTCCCCCGGGAGCTTCATGATGACGTAGTAGGGGACGACGCTCTGGAGGGAACCGGAGAACTCCTCCTGGGGGATGTCCCACTGGTCGCCTTTCTGGAAGAACTGATTGACGTCCTCCATGTGGTACTGGAGGTACATCTCCGCCTGGACGGAGAAGAGGTCTTCCGGGTAGCGCAGGTGGTCCTGGAGGAAGGGGGACATCTCTTCCAGGGGCCGGAAGAGGGTGGGGAAGATGCTCTGGTAGGTCTGCACCAGGGGGTCTCCTGGCTCGGCGACGTAGAACGTGAGGGTCCCCTGGTACGGGTCAAGGACCACTTTGACACTGTTGCGGATGTAGTTGAAGGCGCGCCTGTAGGGGGTGGAGTAAGGGTAGCGGTTGGTGACCGTGTACGCGTCCTGGATCCACCGGAGCTCGCCGTTCTCCACCACCAGGTAGGGGTCTCTGTCCAGGATGAGGAAGGGAGCGACGCGCTGGATGCGCTCCTGGATGGTGCGGCGGTACTGGATGCGGCTCTCCGGGGTAAGCTGGTCGCTGATGAGGATGTTGATATCTCCGAACTGCCAGGCGTAAGCGGCCCTGCGGAGGAATGACTTCAGGAGGACGCCGCCCTGGCCGCCGTAGCGCGAGCGCGACGTATTGCCTTGGGCGTCCACGTAGGAGATCTCGTCGCTGCGGGCGTTGACGATGACGAAGGTGGGGCTGCGTTCCCCAAAGTAGATCTCGGGCCGCTGGAGGGGCAGCTCCCCGGCGGGAGGGATGTCTTTGAGGAAAAACACGGGCTTGCCCTCGGTGGTGAACTCGGTGACAGGGCTCATGGCGGCTCCGTAGCCGTGGGTGTACTGGAGCTTCTGGTTGACCCACCGCTGGGCCTCGGGGGGGAGGTTCTCCGGCTGAAGCTCGCGCGCTCCGACGAGCACCTGCCGGTATTGCCCGCCGACCTGGTAGCGGTCCACGTCCACATCGGGGAAACCGTAGTAGCGCCAGAAGGCCTGGATCTGGTGGTAGACGTCCTGAAGGGGCCGGGGGTCCCAGAGCCGGACGTTGTTGACGGTCTCAGGATTGCGGTAGAGCACCTCGGCGGGCAACTCGTCCGACACGGGGAAGTCGCGGGTCTCGATGCGGTCCAGGGCAAAGGCGCCACGGGTGGCCTTGATGTTGCGCTCGATGTACCGGGCTTCCTGGTTCAGCTCGTTGGGCTGGACGGTGAGCCGCTGGACAAGGGAAGGGTAAACGTTGCCCACCAGAATGCTGGCAGCGACCCAGAGGCCGATGGCTGCCAGGGTGAGGCGAAGGCCAGGAGGCCCCTGGAGGGCGGGCAGCAGGCCGGCCAGGACCATGAACCCGGAGGCTATGGCGATAAAGGTCAGGACCCACAGGGCGATCAGGCGCGCGTTGGCGTCGGTGTAGGAAGCTCCGAAGACCGCCCCCTGCGTGGAGAAGAGGAGCTTGTACCGGTCCAGGAAGTGGTCGGCTGCCAGGGCGAAGAGGATGAGGGCGCCCAGCACGGCCAGGTGTCCCCGGACCCGGGGGGTTATGACGAAGGGGATTCCTCTGAGGCTGGAGTAGACGAAGTGGATGACCAGCACGGCTATGATGAGGACAACGAAGACCCCCATGAACCACCCCTGCACGAACTCCAGCAGAGGCAGCCGAAAGACGTAGAAGGCCACGTCGCGGTCGAACACGGGGTCCGGAGCGCCGCCGAAGGGGGTGGCGTTCATGGACCGGAGGACCACCTCCCAGCGGCTGGCCGCCGCAGAGGCGAGGAGAATGGTGATGAGGACGGCCCCCGCCGCGATGGCCACCAGGACCAGACGGTTCAGCCATTGTACCGTCTCCGGAGGGATGGGAAGCTTCGACTCGCCACGGCTGTTCCGGTAGGCCACGTAGGCGTTGATCCCCATGAGGGCACCGCCGACGACGGCGGCGACCAGGAACAGCCATACCCGGGTCCACAGGACCTTGGTGAAAACGGACAAATAGCCCACGTTGTCGAACCAGAGCCAGTCGGTGTAGAGGCCGCGGGCGGTGCTCAGGAGGACAAAGAAGACGATCACTCCCAAGGCCGCCAGGGCCCAGCGGACCACGCGTCCGAAGTTGGGAGGGAAGACCAGGGTCCCCGGGTAGCCGGGGAAGGTGGGCCCGCCGGCGTCGCCAACGTGGAAGGACATGGCTATACCTCCCGCACTATCCGGGTACCGCTGCGCCCTTCCCGGACGGCATGCAGGAGCGCCTGCGGGACACGGCCGTCGGCGATATGGGCTACAGGTACCCGGTCCAGGGCTTTGATGCAGGCCTCCAGCTTGGGGACCATGCCGCTGTGAGCGACCCCCACGGCAATGAGCTGGCGCGCCCCCCGTGGGGTCAGGCGGGCGATGGTCCGGCCCGAGCCGTCCTGGACCCCTTCGACGTCGGTCAGGAAGACCAGGGTCTGGGCACCCAGGGCCCAGGCCAGGTGTCCCGCAGCCGTGTCCCCGTTGACGTTGAGGAACGGAGAGGCAGCGCCGTTCTTGGCCGAGAGGTCCATGGCCACGGGGGCGATCACGGGAAGATACCCGGCGCCCAGGAGTTCCGTCACCGGAGCCGGGTTTACCTGGACGATGTCTCCCACCAGCCCCAGCTCGGCGTCGGCCTGGCGGGCCTGGAAGAGAGCGCCATCGATGCCGCTGATCCCGACTGCTGGCCCACCACGAGCGTTGAGACCGGCCACGAGCTGCTTGTTCACGAGGCCCGTGAGGACGGCGACGACGATCTCCAGGCTGGGGGCGTCGGTCACGCGGAGGCCCCGAACGAAGCGGGGGACAAGGCCCTGCCGCTGCATCCACTGGCTGATGAGGGGGCCTCCCCCATGGACTACCACGGGCATCTCACCTTCCCGGTGCAGGCGGGCCAGGTCGTCCAGGGAGGTGTCGTGCTGGCCCAGGGTGCTGCCTCCGATCTTCACTACGAGGGGGACTGGTGGGTTCGGCATGAGCAGCGTGCAGGAATGTTGGCCACGGGCCCGGCCTAGGTGGTATAGACGCTGTTGAAGGTGACGTACGCCTCGCTGAGGTCGCATCCCCAAGCGGTGGCCCGAGCGGCGCCCAGGTGCAGGTGGACGCGGAAGGTCACCTCGGGATTCTTCATCTGGAGGACGATGGCGTCCTTGAAGAAGGGGATGGGGAGTCCGTTCTCCAGGATGCACACGTCGTTGACGTAGAGGGCTACCTTTTGCTCCTCCACGGTAGCGCCGCTGCGCCCCAGGGCGGCGATGATGCGGCCCCAGTTGGGGTCGCTGCCGTGGACGGCCGTCTTGACCAGGTTGGAGCCGGCGATGGCGCGGGCCGCCAGGCGGGCCTCGTCCTGGGACCGGGCGCCTTCCACGATGACCTCAAACACTTTGCTGGCCCCCTCGCCGTCCCGCACGATCTCCTTGGCCAGGTGCGCCGAGAGCTCCGTGACGGCCTGCTGGAAGAGGGGTGCCTCTTCCGACTCGCTGTGGATGGTGGGCCCGCCCGCGGCCCCGTTGGCCAGCAGCAGGAACGTATCGTTGGTGCTGGTGTCGCCATCCACGGTGATCATGTTGAAGGACTCGTCGGCCACCTCCTTCACGGTGCGCTGGAGGAAGGAGCGCTCCACCGGGGCGTCGGTGGCTAGAAAGGCGAGCATGGTGGCCATGGTGGGGTGGATCATGCCGGAGCCCTTGGCCGCTCCGCCCACCGTGATGGTCCTGCCTCCTGACTCGTAGGCCACGGCGGCCTCTTTCGGGTGCGTATCGGTGGTCATGATGGACCGGGCGAAGACGCCGCCCCCCGACTCGGCGAGCTGGACCTTGGGAAGGGCCGCGCGGATGAGACCCATGGGAAGTTCTACCCCGATGATGCCGGTGCTCAGGAAGGCGATCTCTTCCTGGGGCACCCCTAACTGCCGGGAGGCCAGGCCGAGCACTTCCAGGGCGTCCTTCCTGCCCTGGTCGCCCACCGCCGTGTTGGCGATGCCGCTGCACGCCACCACGGCGCGCACCGCCCCGCGTTCCATGTGGGCCTGGGTGACCACCACCGAGGGGGACTTGATGCTGTTGGTGGTGAAGACACCGGCGGCGGTGCAGGGCAGGGAGGAGAAGAGGATGCCGAGGTCCAGCTTGTCCGTGCTGTAGGTCTTCATGCCGGCGAACGTGGCTCCGGCCACGAAGCCCCGGGCGCTGGTCACCGTTCCGTTGGGCAAGAAGCGTATCGCGGTGCTCATGGCGCTGAGAGCCCAAGCTCCTCCAATATGGGACAGGTGGCAGTATAACAGATGAGGTAATCGTGGGAAAGCGAGACGGACTCCCCACCGTTGGAAGACGCCCGCGACGGCCTCCTAGTGGGGTGTTCCTGAAATACGCTCACGAATTGTCATTGCGAGGAGTCCCGATCCCGACTTGTCGGGAGGACGACGAAGCAATCTGGAGGAGGAGTGCACCCCTGCCGCCAGATTGCCACGCCCCGATTTCATCGGGGCTCGCAATGACATTTGCAATGAATTTCGGAGACAGGACACTGGGGAGGCTACGTCTGCTGTTCGCGGGCAACGTCCGCGGCGAAGGGGGTGTATTCGCCTGCGGCGACCACGCGCATGCCGATGGCGCGCCCCAGCTCCACCGTGTTGCGGGGGGCAGAGCGGAAAAGACGTCGGAGCAGGGAGAGCTGGACCTGGAGGGTGTCGCCCCGCTCCATCCCCGCCAGGGCCCGGCGGGCCGTGAGCTCTGCCTCGTCCATGGCCCACGCTCCGAAGAGGCGCGCCAGGTCCACCGCTGGGCCCGCTTCATGGGCGGGCAAGCGCTGGAGCGCCTGCCGCGCCCGGAGAAGAGCGCTCTCCCAGGCATAGGTGAGGATGGCGAGGTCGGCCACGGCCAGCAGGAACTCCTGCTCCTCCTCGGCGCGCTGGAGGTACTTCTGGGTGCCCAGGCCTGCGACCATGAGGGTCGCTCGTTTCAGGTTGGCCAGTTGGGCGGCCTCGGGAGCCAGGGGCGAAGTCCCGGCGGCACCGGCCTCCGGCGCCGGAAGGCTGGGGGAGGCGAGCTCCCGCTGGACGCGCTGGATGGCGTCTAGGAGCGGGAGCTCCCCCCGGGTGGCCCGCCGGAGCAGGGTCCCGGGGATGAGGAGACGGTTGATCTCGTTGGTGCCTTCGAAAATGCGGTTGAT
This sequence comes from Chloroflexota bacterium, assembly GCA_016202425.1. Classification (GTDB taxonomy): domain Bacteria; phylum Chloroflexota; class Dehalococcoidia; order Lucifugimonadales; family JACQOS01; genus JACQOS01. Next base: position 5,660 of record JACQOS010000204.1, on the reverse strand, counting down.
GCGGGCGTCGCGGTAGGCCCGCTCCATGTCGAACTCCCGCATATACCCGTAGCCCCCGTGGAGCTGCACCCCTTCGTCCACGACGAAGTCCAGGGCCTCGGAGCCAAAGACCTTGTTGATGGACGCCTCCACGGCGTACTCGCCCATGGCCTGCGCCGTGGCCTCCACGGCGTGGCCGGGGGCCGGGCGTTCCAGCCGCTGCAAGGCCTGGTCGAACAGGCTGGCCGTGCGGTAGACGACGGACTCCAGGGCGAAGGTGCGGGCGGCCATCTGGGCCAGCTTCTGCTGGATGGCGGGGAACCTGGAGATGGGGTGGCCGAACTGGCGGCGCTGGCCGGCGTAGCGCGCGCAGAGCCGGAGAACGGCCTTGCAGGCGCCCAGGCAGCCAGCGGCCAGCTTCCAGCGGCCGATGTTGAGGATGTTGAACGCTATGCGGTGTCCCTGGCCGACCTCCCCCAGGACGTTCTCCCGGGGGACCAGGACGTCGCCGAGGTAGACGTTGCAGGTGGAGGAGCCTTGCAGCCCCATCTTCTGCCACTCAGGGCCGATGGTCACACCTTCCGTGGAGCGTTCCACCAGGAAGGCCGTCATCTGTTCGCCGTTGACCTTGGCGTAGAGGACGAAGAGGTCGGCGAAGCCGGCGTTGGTGATCCACTGTTTCACGCCGTTCAGGCGGTAGAAGCGGCCGTCGGGGGTCAGGTGGGCCACGGTCTTGCCGCCCTGGGCGTCCGACCCGGCGTCCGGCTCGGTGAGAGCGTAGGCCCCTACCTTCCTGCCGGAGGCGAGGTCCGGCAGGAAGCGGGCCTTCTGCTCGTCGCTGCCGAAGAAGACGATGGGCAGAGTGCCGATGCCTGTCTGGGTGCCGAAGCTGATACCGAAGGATGCCTCCCTTGCCACCTTCTCGGTGATGAGGGTGGAGGCCACCTTGCCCAGCCCACCGCCCCCGTACTCCGCTGGCATGTCGGCGCCCAGCAGCCCCAGCTCGCCCGCCTGCCGGAGGAGCCGAACGGTGAGGGCGTGGTCACCCGCCAAGAGGGCCTTCAGGCGGGGCAGCACCTCGCGCTCCACAAAGGCTTCCGCTGTCCGGCCAATGGCCCTCTGCTCCTCGCTAAACTGCTCAGGAGTGAACATCTGGTCGGGGGCGAGGTCATCTACCAGGAAGCCTCCGCCCCGGGAGGCCAGGGGGACCTCTGACATCGGCTTGCCTCCTTGCTAACAGGCTGCTGAAAAAGGGGAGTCTAGAGGGGCGAAGCCCCTTTGACGGGGGTCTGGGGGTGTCCCCCAGATACAACTTCTTCCCCCTTCCTGACCAGGAAGGGGGCGAGGGGGATGGTCGAAAGGTTTTTTCAGCACCCTCCTAGTGGACTCAGGCTGAAGGGAACTCGAACACCCCAGCGGCGCCCATGCCGCCGCCGACGCACATGGTGACGAGGCCGTAGCGGACCTTGCGCCGGGCAGCCTCGCGCATGAGGGTGACGGCCTGGCGGGCGCCGGTGCATCCCAGGGGATGGCCCAGGGCGATGGCTCCACCGTTGACGTTGACGGTCTCCGGGTCCAGGTCCAGGGCGCGCATCACCTCCAGGCTCTGGGCGGCGAAGGCCTCGTTCAGCTCCACGAGGCCCAGGTCCTGGCGGCGGATGCCCGCCTGCCGCAGGGCCAGGGGCACGGCGTAGACAGGGCCCACGCCCATGATATCGGGGTCAACCCCGGCGACGGCGAAGGAACGGTAGACGGCCTTGGCCGCCAGGCCCAGGGCCGCCGCCTTGCGGGCCGCCATGATCACGACGGCGGCGGCACCGTCGCTCATCTGGGAGGAGTTGCCGGCGGTGACGGTCCCTTGCCGCCGGAAGACGGGGGCCAGCTTGGCAAGCTTCTCCTGGGAGGTGTCGCGCCGTACCCCCTCGTCTGTCGTGAAGGGCACGCGCTCCTGGCGCAGCTCCCCTCCGTCGGCCTGCTGCCAGCGGAGCACCTCCACGGGAACGATCTCCTGGGCGAAGCGGCCCGAGTCGATGGCGGCGGCGGCGCGCTGGTGGCTGCGGAGGGCGAAGGCGTCCTGGTGCTCCCGGCTGACCTCGTAGCGGTGGGCTACCTCCTCGGCGGTTTGGCCCATGGCCATGTAGAGCTGGGGGTACTCGCGCACCAGGACGGGGTGGGGCGCGGGGTGGAAGCCCATCACGGGGACCCGGCTCATGCTCTCCACGCCACCGGCCACGATGACGCTGGCAGCACCCACCATGATGCGCTCGGCGGCGATGGCGATGGCCTGGAGGCCCGAGGAGCAGAAGCGGTTCACGGTGAAGCCCGGGACACGGGCAGGGAGGCCCGATCGGAGGGCAGCGACGCGGGCGACGTTGAGCCCCTGCTCGCCCTCAGGCATGGCGCATCCCAGGACCACGTCGTCCACTTCGGCCTTGTCGAGGCCGGGGGTCGCCTCGAGGACCCGCCGCACCACCAGGGCCGCGAGCTCATCGGGGCGGGTGTCCTTGAGGCTGCCGGTGTGGGCTTTCCCTATGGGGGTACGCAGGCCGGTGACGATGACTGCTTCTTCCATGTGGAGTCCTCCCCTCGAGATGCGCCTCGCCGCGGGCAAGGCAACCGAGTACCTGGTTGCGAAAACACGCGTCACAATGCTCCGCTCGTGGTGAGCATGTCGAACCATTCGAGCGGAGCAGAATTCCCACTCGTTTCCTTCGACCTGCTCAGGACGAGCGGGAATTCTTGGTGTACGCGTTCTTGCGCTAACTTATGCAACTGAACACTAGTTGCGCAGCGGCCGGCCCGTCTGGACCAGGTGCTGCATGCGGGCCTGGGTCTTGGGCTCGCCGCAGAGGCTCAGGAAGGCTTCCCGCTCCAGGTCCAGGAAGTACTCTTCGTCGGCATCGGCGCCCGCGGGCCGGTCGCCTCCGGTGAGGACGTGGGCGAGCTTGCGGGCGATCTTGAGGTCGTGTTCGGAGGCCTGGCCTGCCCACACCAGGTGCTGGGCCTCCAGCTCCAGCAGGGCGCGGACGCCCTCGCCCAGCACGGGCAGGCGTGCCGGGGGTGGCGGGGCGAAGCCCTGGGCTTGCTGGGCCAGGGATGTCTCCTTGGCCACGGAGAGGAGGTGGTCTACGTTGGGGACCACCACGTCGGCGGGGCGCAGGAAGCCTAGGGTGCGGGCCTCGGGGGCGCTGCCCGAGACCTTCGCCAGACCGATGGTCTCGAAGACCCGGGCCACCGCAGGGGTGGGGTCCGGCTCGGGGATCATGACGGGGGCGCCGCCTCGCCGGCGGCGGAGGAAACCCTCGATCCCCCCGGGCAGCCCCTCCAGGGCCCGGAGGAGCATCTCCTTGCACCCCCCTCCCGAGGGAATGAGGCCCGCCCCCGTCTCCACCAGCCCCATGGAGCACTCCATGGCCGCCACGGTGGCATGGGCGGAGAGGGCAAGCTCGGCACCGCCGCCCAGGGTGGCGCCGTAGGGCGCGACCACCACGGGGACGGCCAGGCGTTTCAGCAGCAGGAGGGCCTGCTGGAACCGCCGGATCGTGGAGGCGACCTGATCCCAGTCGCCTTCCTGGGCTGCCAGGAGCAGCAGCATGAGGTTAGCGCCCACGCAGAAGTTGGGGCGGACGTGGCTGCTCACCACCAGGCCCTGGACGTCGCCGGGGAGCCGCTGGGAGACCTCCTCCAGCATGTCCAGCATGTCGGGGCCGATGGCCTGCTTGGGGGAGTGGAAGTCCAGCAAGGCAACGCCATCGCCCAGGTCGTAGAGGGTCGCGCCGGGGCGTTCCGAGAGCCGACGTCCCGTGGCCAGGAGCCCCTCCACGTTGATAGTGCGTTTCCCCTGGGGCACGGGGGCGTACGTGCGCCGGGGGGTGGCCTGAAGGGAGTGGGGCAACTGGTGGCGGTAGAAGGTCTGGCCACCCTCCGCCAGGTCCACCACCCACGGAGGGGGTTGCAGCCCGTCGCCTTGCATCCGCTCCAGCGTCCTGGCAACGCCCAGGGCGTCCCAGGTCTCGAAGGGGCCCAGCTCCCAGGCGAAGCCCCACCGCATGGCGTGGTCGATGCTGGCGATGTCGTCGGAGACCACGCCCACCATGCGGGCGGCGTACGCGAGGGTGGGAGCGAGCACTCGCCAGGCGAAGCGCCCCGCGAGGTCGTCGGCGTTCACCAGGGTGCGGAGCCGCTCTGCGGGGTCCTCCACCTGCCGCACGGCGGCCAGGGAAGGGGCGCTGGCCCCCCGGCGGGGGCCGTACTGGAAGGTGTCGAGCTGGAGGGCCATGACCTGGCTCTCTCCGCCGACATCCGCCCGTTTGTAGAAGCCCTGGCCGGCCTTTTCCCCCGTCCATCCGCGCCGCACCAGATCCCGGATGTACTCCGGGAGCTCGAACATCGCCCGTTCCCGAGGGTCGCGGACGAGCCTGAGCAGGTTGTCACCCACGGAGGCGAAGACATCCAGCCCAATGAGGTCGAAAGTGCGGAAGGTGGCGCTGCCGGGCCGCCCCATGGCTGGTCCGGTGATGCTGTCCACCTCGTCGGGCCGCAGGCGGAACTCCTCCATGGCCCTCAGGATGACCATGAGGCCGTAGATGCCGATGCGGTTGAGGATGAAGTATGGGACATCGCGGGCGACGACCACCCCTTTGCCCAGGACCGTCTCGCCGAAGGAGCAAAGCGCGCCCACCAGGTCCCTGCTGGTCTGGGGTGTCGGGACGACCTCCAGGAGCCGCAGGTATCTGGGCGGATTGGAGAAGTGGGTGCCCAGGAAGCGTGGCCGGAGCTCCCTGGGCAGCGCCTCGGCGATGGTGGCGATGGGGATGCCCGAGGTGTTGGTGCTGGCGATGACGTCGGGCCTCAGGTGCGGGGCGACCCTGGACCACAGTTGCTTCTTGGTGTCCAGGTTCTCCACCACCGCCTCAAGGACCCAGTCCGCCTCCTTGAGACGCGGAAGGTCGTCCTGGAAGTTGCCGGGCCGGACGAGGCTCAGGGCGGCCACGCTGTACAGGGGAGGGGGCCTGAGGGTGGTGAGGCGCTTCTTGGCGGACTCGGCCAGCCGGTTCCTTTCGCCCTCGGAAGGGAGGTCCAGGAGGTCGCAGGGGATGCCGTTGCTGGCCAGCAGCCCAGCGATCTGGGACCCCATGGTGCCCGAACCGAGGACGGCGGCGCGCCTCACGAGCTGGCTGACCCGGTGGGGTGGCCAGGCGTCCTCCGCGAGCCTGCGCCTGCCCCTGCTCAAGGGCCATGCGCTGGCGGTCGTAACGCCTGGGGTGTCCTGGACCATCGGGTCCCTGGGTGCTCTTGGCATGGGCGTTCGCTCCTTGCGGCTCCTCGTTGGGGCTCAGGCGGTTGGGGGGCTCTGGGGGGCGCGGGAACGGCGGGCCGTCTCCCGCTCCGCGAGGACGCGGCGCAGCACCCCCTGCGATGCCTCGGGCCCGGCTACTCCCATGGGAGCGGGCTACGGCGCGCCGCCGGAGGCGAACTTCTGGATGCGGTCGTTCCCGTAGTCCGCCACGTAGACGTTGCCCGCTGCGTCCACGGCGACGCCTCTGGGTTCATTGAACTGGCCGTCGCCGCTGCCGAAGCTGCCCCACTTGGCCAGGAAGAGCCCACCGGAGGTGAACTTCTGGATGCGGTCGTTCTCCTGATCCGCCACGTAGACGTTGCCCGATGCGTCCACGGCGACG
>JACQOS010000209.1 GCA_016202425.1 Chloroflexota bacterium | reverse complement strand
GGCCTGAACTTACCCCTGCGGCACTAGCCTGCTGCTGAAAAAGGGGAGTCCAGAGGGGCGAAGCCCCGGAGCCTGCCCTGAGCGAAGTGAAGGGACGGGGGTCTGGGGGTGTCCCCCAGATACAATTTCTTCCCCCTTCCTGGCCAGGAAGGGGGCGAGGGGGATGGTTGTCCCGACCAGTCGGGATTCAGCACCCTCTTAGACTCAGGAAGCGGGCAGAGCCTGGGGGCGAAGGCAAGGAGGGCAACATGGCTTCGCGGGTACCGAGGTTGGCGCGCAACGTGGCCATCGTGGGAGCAGGATTGTCCAAGTTCGGGGCCTTTCCTCAGAAGACCAGCCGAGACCTGCTCTTCGAGGCCTTTTCCGAGGCGCTCGGCTCCGCGGACAAGGGGCTGGCGGCGGAGGACCTGGAGGCCCTATATCTGGGCAACTTCTCCAGCGACCTCTTCGAGCAGCAGACCCACATGGGGCCGCTGATGGCCGAGTGGCTGGGGCTGCTGCCCAAGCCGTCGGTGCGGGTAGAGGATGCCTGCGCCAGCAGCGGCGTCGCCTTCCGCCAGGGGGTCCTGGCCATTGCCTCGGGCATGTACGATGTGGTGCTGGTCGGGGGTGTGGAGAAGATGACGAACCTCCCATCGGAGCGGGTGACCGACACCCTGGCCACGGCTTCGGACTCCGTCTTCGAGTTCCAGCACGCCGCCTTCACCTTCCCCGGCGTCTTCGGCATCATCGCCTCGGCCTATCTGGAGCGGTACGGCGCCACCCCGGAGCACCTGATGCGCGTCGCTATCAAGAACCACCAGAACGGCGCCCTGAACCCCAAGGCCCAGTTCACCAGCACCATCCGCGAGATCATGGAGGCCAGGGCGCGACGCTTGCGGGAGCGTGGCGAGGCGGCCCCGGACTGGAAGGACGAGATGGACTTTCTCCACGACCCGCGGGGGAACCCGGTGGTGGCCTGGCCCCTTCGTCTGTTCGACTGTTCCCCCGTGACCGATGGGGCGAGCTGCCTGGTCCTTGCCTCGGAGGACGCGGCCCGGAACTTCAGCGACAGGCCGGTGTACGTTGCGGCGACGGCCCACGCCAGCGGCGGCGCCCTGGCAAGCTGGCCAGACCTGACCTCTACCCCGGCCCTGCGCGTGGCGGCCCGCCAGGCCTACGAGATGGCGGGCATCACCCCAGAGCAGATAGACCTGGCCGAGGTCCACGACTGTTTCACCATCGCCGAGGTGATGGCGACGGAGGACCTGGGTTTCTTCCGTCCTGGGGAGGGGGCCCTGGCAGCGGCGGAGGGCCTGACCGCCCGGGACGGCCCCAGGCCGGTGAACACCTCGGGCGGGCTGAAAGCCAAAGGCCACCCCGTGGGCGCCACGGGTACGGGGCAACTGGTGGAGCTGTGGAAGCAGCTTCGGGGAGAGGCCGGGCAGCGCCAGGTGAAGGGGCGGCAGCTCCGGTACGGGCTGGCCGAGAACCTGGGCGGGACCGGCGGCACCTGCGTGGTCACCATCCTGAGGCAGGGGCAGTCATGACCACGACGGAAGAGGCGTTCGGGGTTGCTGCGTTTCAGCGGTTCCTGGACCAGCGGAGGCTTGTGGCATCGCGCTGCGCCCATTGCCGGGCGCTGTACGTTCCGCCGCGCCCCGTGTGCCCTCAGTGTCACGGGATGGAGATGGGTCTCCAGGACCTGAGTGGCCGGGGACGGCTTGCGGGGTTCACGGCCATCAGCGTTCCGCCCAGCCACATGCTCCAGGAGGGCTTCGGTCGCGACAATCCGTACCTGACGGGCGTCGTGGCCCTGGAGGAGGGGCCTCGCGTCGCGGCCCGCCTGGTGGGCCTGGAGGCCAGCTCTCCGGAGAAGGTCAAGCTGGGGACCCGTCTCACCGCGGTCTTCCAAGAGGGGGAGCGAGACGGCCAGAAGCGGGTCGTCCTGGCCTTTCAGCCGGCCACCAGGCCCAAGGGCCGGGGCTAAGGGAGGGTCTCGCCGGTGGAGCTTGAACTCACGGAGCAGCAACGCATCATCCAGAAGATGGTGCGCGACTTCTGCGACAGGGAGGTCCTGCCGGTGGCCGACACCTGGGTGGCCAGGGAGGAGTTCCCGGTAGAGGTCATCCGCAAGGTTGGAAAGTTGGGCATCGCGGGGCTGCGTTTTCCCGCGGCCTACGGGGGCAGCGACGGCGACATGCTCTCCGTGCTGGTGGCGCTGGAGGAGCTTGCTCGGGGAGACGCCTCGGTGGCCGTCACGATAGACGTCTCTGCGACGCTTTGTGGCGAGCTCCTGTACCGGTACGGGACCGAGGAGCAAAAGCGCCGGTGGCTTGCCCCCATCGCCCAGGGGGAAATCATTGGCTCCTTCGCCCTCACCGAACCGGAAGGGGGTTCCGACGCGGCTTCCATCAGGACCGCCGCGGTCCGCCACGGGAACGAGTGGGTGATCAACGGGAGCAAGGCCTTCATCACCAACGCGGGCACGCCGCTGACGGGGTTGACCATCGTGGCGGCGGTCACCTCCCGGGATGGCAAGGGGAAGGCGGCCATCAGCAACTTCGTCGTGCCCAGCGACGCCCCCGGCTTCTCCGTGGGCCCTGCCTACCACAAGCTGGGCTGGCGGGCCTCGGCCACCCGGCCTCTCTACTTTCAGGACTGCCGCGTGCCTGCGGCCAACCTGCTTGGGGTGGAGGGGAGGGGCCTGGCCCAGTTTCTCTGGGCCCTGGACCTCGGCCGCGTGGGCCTGGCGGCCATGGCTGTGGGGCTGATGCAGGCCTGCCTGGACCTGTCTGTCGGCTACGCGCAGAAGCGCCGGGCCTTCGGCAAGAGCATCGCCGCGTTCCAGGCCGTCCAGTTCAAGCTGGCCGACATGGCCACGGCGGTGCACCTGGGCCGGCTGGTCACGTACCACGCTGGCACCCTGGTGCAGCGAGGGCTGCCCTTCAAGCGGGAGGCCGCCATTGCCAAGCTGTTCACCTCCGAAGCGGCCCTCCGCGTGGTGGACGAGGCCGTCCAGGTCCATGGTGGCTACGGGTTCATGGAGGACAGCCCGGTGTCCCGGTACTACCGCGACGCCAAGGTCCTGACCATCGGCGAAGGGACCTCGGAGATGCAGCGGCTGGTCATCGCCCGGGAGCTGGGGTGTGGCTAGGGTCCCCGGGCAGGAGGTGACCCCGGAGACCCTCGCGGCGCTCGTCCGGGGAGGGCATCGCTCCCTTGATCCCCATCTCCGATCCTGACCTGCGCAGAAGGCGCTTCCCCGTCGTCAGCGTCCTCCTCATAGGTGCCAACTCCCTGGTCTTCCTCTACGAGCTCTCCCTTGGCAGTGGGCGCACGGCGTTTTTCTACCGGCTCGGGCTCGTTCCTGCGGAGCTGACCACGGGGCGAGAGTTCCTTCAGCTCGTGGCCGGGGGAAGGGTCGTGGACATCGCCTCTCCGGTGCCCACGTGGGCAACCCTGCTCACCTCCATGTTCATCCATGGCGACCTTGTCCATTTCGCCAGCAACATGCTGTACCTCTGGGTGTTCGGCGATAACGTGGAAGACCGGGCGGGGCGCCTGTTGTACCTGGGCCTGTACGTCCTGGCCGGGGTCGTCGCCGCCTTGACGCAGGTGCTGGTGGCAGCCGACTCGGAGGTGCCTATCGTTGGGGCCAGCGGGGCCATCGCGGGCATTCTCGGCTGCTACTTCGTGCTGTTCCCGGGCAGCCGCATCCGCACCATCATCATTGGGTACTTCATTGCGCAGGTGCGCATCCCGGCCGTCTACCTCCTGGGCTTCTGGCTCCTGCTGCAGTTCTGGGAGGGGGTGGGCAGCCTGGGACCATCGGCCCAGGCGGGCGGCGTCGCGTACTGGGCCCACCTGGGCGGGTTCGTGGCCGGCGTGCTGGCCGTGCTGCTCCTCCGGATACTCAGGGTGGGGGGGTTCCGGATACCAAGGTGAGCAACGGGTAGCCCTGGGGAAGTGGCGCGTGGCGGGCCTAGAGGAGACGGGGGGTCCGTGGTACACTCGGGCCGTGGGTGAAAGGGAGGGCGACATGGCCGGGCAGAAAGTGGCCGTCACCATCGAATACTGCCAGCTCTGAAGGTACGGCTTGCGGGCCGCTTGGATAGCGGGCGAAATCCTTCAGGCATACGGCGAAACCGTCAAGGACCTGCGCCTGGTGCCGGCCGCTCACGGCAGGTTCCACATCTACTTCGACGGTGAGCTGGTGCTTCAGCACGGCCACAACCCCCACACCTGGCCCGAGGCGAAAGAGGTCCTGGGGAAGCTGGAGGAGTGGCGGAAGGCCCACCCGTAACGCCGGTGTGGCCCTGCCGGGACAAGACCTCTCTTGGAGGGACGACCGCTGAGGGAGCTCTGAGCGCCCTCAGGATGCTGGCCCCAGGCTCTCCTTGAGCATGCGGCGGAGCACGTACTGGAGCAGGCCCCCGTGCCGGTAGTACTCGACCTCGACGGGGGTATCTATGCGGGCCACGGCGGTGAACGTCACCTGGGCGCCGTCGTCCCGGCGGGCCCGTACCGTGAACTCCTGAGCGGGCCTCAGCTCCTGGGCAAGGCCCCGGATGTCGTAGGTCTCTAGCCCCCGGAGACCCAGGGACTGGCGGTTCTCCCCTTTCTTGAACTGGAGGGGTAGTATGCCCATCCCTACCAGGTTGCTCCTGTGGATGCGTTCGTAGCTCTCCGCCAGGACCGCTTTCACCCCCAGAAGTTGCGGTCCCTTGGCGGCCCAGTCCCGGGAGCTTCCTGAGCCGTACTCCTTGCCTGCCAGCACCAGCAGAGGTATGCCCTCCCTCCGGTACCGGAGGGAGGCGTCGTAGATGGTCACGCGCTCCTGGCTGGGCAGGTGCAGGGTCCAGGGGCCCTCGGTGTTCGGGACAAGCTGGTTCCGCAGGCGGATGTTGGCGAAGGTGCCCCGGATCATCACCTCGTGGTTTCCCCTGCGGGCGCCGTAGGTGTTGAAGTCGCGGGGCTCCACGCCCTGGGCGATGAGGTACTGGCCTGCCGGGCTGTCCACAGCGATGTCGCCGGCGGGGGAGATGTGGTCGGTGGTGATGGAGTCTCCCAGGACCGCCAGGGCCCTGGCCCCCAGGATGTCTTGCAGGGGAGGGGGTTCGGGGGGCATGTCCTGGAAGATGGGGAGCTCCCGGATGTAGGTTGAGGCCGCGTCCCAGGCGTACAGGTCTCCCTCTGGGACGGGAAGGCTCCGCCATGCGTCGTCCCCCTGGAACACCTCCTGGTACCGTTGCCGGAACAGGGCCGGCCTGAGGGCCTTGTTGACCGCCTGACGGACCTCGTCCTGGGAGGGCCAGATGTCCCTCAGGTAGACCGGCTGCCCGTTGGGGTCGTGGCCAAGGGGCTCCCGGGCCAGGTCCATGTCCACGGTGCCGGCCAGGGCATAGGCTACCACGAGCATGGGGGAGGCCAGGTAGTTGGCCTTCACCTGGGGATGGATACGGCCCTCGAAGTTCCGGTTGCCACTGAGGACGGCGGCCGCCACCAGGTCGCGGTCGGTCACCGCCCTGGCGACGGGCTCGGGCAGGGGGCCGCTGTTGCCGATGCAGGTGGTGCAGCCGTACCCGACGACATGAAAGCCCAGGGCCTCCAGGAAGGGGGTGAGGCCGGAGTTCTTCAGGTACTCGGTCACCACCTGCGAGCCGGGCGCCATGCTGGTCTTGACCCAAGGCTTGGTGTCTAGCCCTCGCTGGACGGCGTTCCTGGCCAGAAGACCTGCGCCGACCATGACTGAGGCGTTGGAGGTGTTGGTGCAACTGGTGATGGCGGCGATGACGACGGCCCCGTGGTCCAGGTGTACCTGGGGGCCGTCCAGGGCCACGGCAGGGACGGCGGTGGGCCCCGGGTTCACCGACGTGCCCACGGGTGCCGGTGTGCCCTTGCCGTAGACCTTCTGCAGGGCGGCGTGGAAGGACTGCTTCATCCCCTGGAGGGGGACCCGGTCCTGGGGTCTTCTGGGGCCTGCAAGGCTGGGCTCGACGGTGCTCATGTCCAGCTCCAGCTTGTCGCTGTAGAGGGGCTCGGGGGCCCCGTGGGCATGAAAGAGGTGCTGGAGCTTGGCGTACCGCTCCACTAGCCGCACCTGCTCCGGCGTTCGGCCGGTGCCCCGCAGGTAGCGCAGGGTCTCCTGGTCGACGGGGAAGAAGCCCACCGTGGCGCCGTATTCGGGCGCCATGTTGCCGATGGTGGCCCGGTCCGCGGCGGGCAACCGGGCGAGGCCGGGGCCGTAGAACTCTACGAACTTGTCCACCACCCCCCTGGCGCGCAACATCTCCGTGACGGTCAGGACCAGGTCGGTGGCGGTGGTGCCCTCCCGGAGCTCGCCGGTAAGCCTGAGCCCCACCACGGGCGGGAGGAGCATGTAGTAGGGCTGTCCCAGCAGCACCGCTTCCGCTTCGATGCCTCCGACACCCCAGCCCAGGACTCCCAGACCGTTGATCATGGTGGTGTGAGAATCGGTGCCCACCAGGGTGTCGGGAAGGGCTACTGGTCCGTCCTCGGTATCCCTTGTGCCCACGACGCTGGCCAGGTATTCCAGGTTCACCTGGTGCACAATGCCCGTACCTGGAGGGACGACGCGGGTGTTCTGGAACGACCGCTGGGCCCAGCGGAGGAGGGCGTAGCGCTCCTGGTTGCGCTCGTACTCCCGTTGCACGTTGCGCTGGAAGGCGTACTGGGTGCCATAGAAGTCCACTTGGACCGAGTGGTCAATGACCAGGTCGGCAGGGATCAGGGGGTTGATGCGCCTTGGGGCGCCTCCCATGCGGTGCATGGCGGACCGCATGGCCGCCAGGTCCACAAAGGCAGGTACGCCGGTGAAGTCCTGGAGGAGCACCCTGGCGGGCAGGAAGGGGACCTCCCGCTGGGGCGGCGCCTGCGGGCTCCAACGGCCCACGGTGCGGACGTCCTCCTCGGTGACAAGGCGGCCGTCATGGTTGCGCAGCACGTTCTCCAGGAGGACTCGGATGGAGAAGGGCAGGCGGTCCAGGTCCGCCATGCCCATCTTCTCCAGCCGGGCGAGCGGGTAGTAGGCGATAGGCCCCTGGGGGGTTGCGAGGGTCTCCAGGGGGACCAGGGGGTGGTGCTTCGCGGACATGTTCCCTCCAGGCTGAGATGCGAGTCCGGACGAACACCGAGCCAAGCGTCTGCTCTTGTATGGTAGCGCACCTACGTGCCCCCTGACAATCCAGGCCCCCATGGGAACAGGGCCTTTCAGTTATCCATAAGAGCAGCCCCTGGCTCCTGCACCCCCATCCTAAACCTTCCCCCGCTCGCGGGGGAAGGGATTTCTCTCCCCCGTTGCACGGGGGAGAGTCAGAGAGGGGGTGAAACCGACAATTGAAAGGCCCTGCCCATGGGAAGCGGAGGGGGGCAGG
>JACQOS010000208.1 GCA_016202425.1 Chloroflexota bacterium | reverse complement strand
GCAAGGGGTGGATGACCTTGCTGGTGGTCGGCCAGGAGCGGCGAGCGGGCATCACCCGAGTCCACCTGGAGGAGGACGTTGCCAAGCTGTTCCACCGCGCCGACCCATCTGGCGAGACTTACAGCCTGCTGGACGTGAACAGGGCAGGGGTGCCGCTGATGGAGATCGTGGGCGAGCCCGACCTGCGCTCCCCCGAAGAGGCGCGGCAGTACCTGGTGAACCTGCGAACCATCCTTCAATATCTGGGCGTCTCCACCGGCAACATGGAGGAGGGCAGCTTCCGCTGCGACGCCAACGTCAGTATACGACCCAGGGGCAGCACGGAGCTGGGCTCCAAGGTCGAAGTCAAGAACATGAACAGCTTCCGCTCCGTCTTTCTGGCCCTGGAGTACGAGCTTGAGCGCCAGGTGAGAGTGGTAGGGGAGGGAGGCCGCATCGTCCAGGAGACGCGAGGCTGGGTGCAGGAGCGCGGTGTCACCGTCTCCCAGCGCTCAAAGGAGTACGCCCACGACTACCGCTACTTCCCCGAGCCTGACCTGCCGCCCATCGCCATCAGCCGCCGCTGGGTGGAGGAGATACGCTCCCGCCTTCCGGAGATGCCTGCGGCCCGGCGGGAGCGATACGTGCGCCAGTATGGCCTGTCCGACTACGACGCAGCGCTGCTTACGGTCTCCAAGGCGATGTCGGACCTATTCGAAGCGGTGGTGGCCTCCAAGCCGTCGCATGGCGATGGCCTGAAACAGCGAGCCAAGGCCGCCAGCAACTGGCTGCTGGGGGACGTGGCCCGTCTGCTCAACGCCTCTGGCCTGGAGCTGGAGGCAAGCCATCTGCGCTCGGAACACCTCGCCGAGCTGCTTGACCTTCTGGATGCGGGTGCGTTGAGTACGCCAATGGCCAAGGCTGTGCTGGAGGAGACCTTCGCGACCGGCAAAGCCCCAGGCGTTGTGGTCAAAGAGAAGGGGCTGGCCCAGGTCAGCGACACCTCGGCCCTGGCGGCGGCGGTGGCGCAGGCCATCCAGGTCAATCCGGTGGCCGTGGGCGACTATCTGAAGGGCAAGGAGACCGCTGTCCGCTTCCTGGTGGGCCAGGTGATGAAGCTAACCCAGGGCCAGGGAAACCCGGCCCTGGTGAACCGGCTTCTCATGGAGAAGCTGGAGGCTATGAAAGGGTCGAAAGCGTAGCGGCATGGGCGCGATCGCCCTTGACACCCGCGAGATGGCTGGTACAGTAGATTTCACAAGATTACTTGTATGGAAACTCCCGCGAAGGGGAGTCCAGAGGGGGTTACACCCCCTCTGGCAGGGTTCTAGGGGTGTCCCCTAAATGAACCCTCTTCCCCCACACCCTTGACAAGGGAGAGGGGGACACAGGGGGTGAGGGCTCTAAAATGAGCTCTGAGGGAGACGAGGAAGGCCCTATGGAGACCCGAGAACTACGGGAGGCGGAGGACACGGCCGAGCGGCCGCAGGCCCTGGCCGGCGTGAAGGTGGTGGTCATCGGCGGCGTCGCGACGGCCCCCACCATGGCACGCTACTTCGCCCTGCACGGCGCCACGGTGGTCCGGGTGGACAGCCACGTACACCTGGACACCATCCGGTGGCAGCGACCCTTCTTTCCTCACCTGGTGGGCAACCCCGATGGAGGCGTGTGGTACGCCACCCTCAACAGCAGCGCCCTGGGCATCGCCGTGGACTGGACCAAGCCCATGGGGCTGCACATCATGCGGCGGCTGGTGCGCTGGGCAGACGTCGTCATCGAGAACTTCCTCCCCGGAGCACTGGCCAAGCGGGGGCTGGACTACTCCACGATCGCCCGGGGGTGCCCGGAGGTCATCTACCTCAGCTCCTGCCTCATGGGGCAGGACGGGCCCTGGGCCGGTATGGTAGGGTACGGGCAGCAGGCCACGGCCATCGCGGGGGTCCACGAGCTCTGCGGCTTCCCGGACGATGCGCCCACTCCCATCGAGACCATGTATACCGACTTCGTCAGTCCCCGCTTCGGCGTTACTGCCATCCTGGCCGCCCTGGAGCACCGGCGCCGCACCGGTCGCGGCCAGTACCTGGACCAGTCCCAGGTGGAGAGCGGCATCCACTTCATCGCTCCCCTCGTCATGGACTGGACCAGCAATGGCCGCGTGGCCACCAGGACGGGGAGCCGGAACCCGGCGGCGGCGCCCCACGGGGTGTACCGGTGCGCCGGGGACGACCGGTGGTTGGCCATCGGGGTCTTCACCGATGAGCAGTGGCGCAGGCTGTGTCGCGTAGAAGGCATCCCTGAGGCCCTGAAGGGGGAGAGGTTCGGCACCCTCCTGGGGAGGAAGCGCCACGAGGATGAGCTGGACGCCCTGCTGGGAGGCTGGACGCGGCAGCGCACCGCCGAGCAGGTGGAGGCGTGGCTCCAGGCCCAGGGCGTGCCCGCGGCTATCGTCGCCGACTCCCGAGACACCCGCCGGGACCCCCAGCTCAACGCCCGCGGGTTCTTCCGGAGGTTCAACCACAAGGTGATTGGCGAGCACACCTACCGGGGGCCCGCGTTCCGGCTCTCGCGGACGCCCGACCGCCAGTTCGCGGGCCCGGCCCTGGGGGAGCATAGCGTTGCAGTGTGCAAGATGATCGGCATGAGCGAGGAGGAGATCGCCGGGGCGTTGTCGGAGGGAGCCCTGGCCACGGGCCCCAGTGACCAGCAGGCCCGTCAGGTCATCACCTGACAGGATAGTGGATGGCTGACCCAAGCCGTGAGCGAGCAACGGAGAATCACCACCAAGGTGGAGGAGGAACATGGCCAAGAAGAAAGTCTTAGTCACAGGCATGAGCGGCCTCATTGGGGGCGTTGTGCAAGAGCACCTGGGGCACCAGTACGATCTCCGCGCCCTCAACCGCAGCCCGGTGTCGGGGGTGCCGTGCTACCAGGCAGACATCGCCAACCTGGAGGCCATTCAGCCAGCCTTTGAGGGGGTGGACGCCGTGGTGCACCTGGCGGCACGGATCTACACCCCCCCCGAGGCCCGGGGCAAGACGACCTTCCACGTGGGGAAGCGTAGCGGAAGCCTGGACCTGGATGTCGACACGCTCTCCTGGGAGGATGCCCTTTCTGCGAACATCGTTGGGACGTACAACGTGTTCGAGGCCTCCCGCCGGGCCGGGGTCAAGCGGGTCCTCTTCGCCAGCGCCGGCTGGGTGACTGAGACCGGGGTCGTCGTCACCGAACATGAATCGGGTTACCCCTACTATCTTCTCAGCCAGGCACGGTACGGCGAGGCGCCCACGCCCTGGCCCATGATCACCCACGAGTCCCCCATCCGGCCCCACGGGATGTATGGGGTCAGCAAGGTCTTCGGCGAGGCGCTAGCCCGCCACTACGCCGACATCTACGGCCTCTCCATGATCTGCCTCCGCTTCGGGGCCATCACCAGAGAAGACCGGCCCATGGTCCCCAAGCACTGGCCCGTCTGGTGCAGCCACCGGGACTGCGCCCAGATGGTCCAGAAATGCCTTGACGCGCCCGAGAGCCTGGCATTCGACATCTTCTTCGTGGTCTCCGACAACAAGTGGGGGTTCCGGGACTTTCAGCACGCCCGGGAGGTGGTGGGCTTCGAGCCCGAGGACGGTGCCGGTGACTACCCCGATCCTCCGGTGCGAGGGAAGGTCAAGTGGGCTTCACCCAAAGGGAAATAGCAGGATAGAGGAGGTGACGTCGTGAAACTTGCCAGGTTCCGCGCTGCGGGCCGCGCCCGGTATGGGCGCGTGGAAGGAGACCTCCTGCGGGAGGTCAGAGGCAGCCCCTTTCGAGGCGATCTCCGGGAGACCGGCAAAACATACCGGCTCTCAGACGTCGTTCTGCTGCCGGTGACCGTTCCCCGGCAGCTCGTTGGAGGGGTGGGCATCAACTACTATGACCATGCTGCCCAGGGGGACGAGATGGCGGGCAAGCGGCTGAGCGCCATGGGGGTCCAGCCGTTCTTCACCAGCAACGTGTCGCTCACGGGGAGCGGCTCGCCCATCGTCATCACTCGCGAGGCCCGGGAGGTCCACTACGAAGGGGAACTGGTGGTGGTCATCGGACGCAAGGCGCGCCATGTGAGCAAGGAGCAGGCCCTGGACTACGTGCTGGGCTATACCTGCGGCAACGACGTGAGCGAGAAGGGGAGCTGGGAGCGGGACTTCTCCCTGTGGCGCGCGAAGGGGCTCCCCACCTGGAGCCCGGTGGGCCCCTGGATCGTGACGGACATCGCCCCCGGCAACCTGGACATCACCGTGCGGGTGAACGGGCAGGTGCACCACACCTTCAATACCCGCAACATGGTCCACGATGTCCCCACGATCGTGAGCTTCCTCAGCCAGTACACCACCCTCTATCCGGGAGACCTGATCTTCACCGGCACCTCCGGGACTACCCGGGCCATGAAGCCGGAGGACGTGGCGGAAGTGGAGATCTCCGGCATCGGGACGCTGCGGAACCCGGTGGTAGCGGAGAGGGGATAAAGGCCGCCGGACAGCCTGTGCTCCTCTCTTACGAGTTGAGCAGGACTGCTGGATGATGGTAGAGCAGCCGAGTGGTTCGAATCCACGACGGCCCACTTTGCCTATGCTCTATAATCACACATAACGGACCCTGCTCGTTGAGCAAACATGGAGGGGAATAGCAGCTATGCGTATCGTCGAGGTGGTATTCTACCGAGAAGGAAAGACCTGGGTCGCCCAAGCCCTAAACGTGGACGTCTCTTCCTTTGGCGACACGCGTGGGGAGGCACGGGCAGCTATCAAAGAGGCTTTGGAGCTTTACTTTGAAGATGCCTCTGGCGAAGAGGTTGTTCAAATTACCGACGTAGAAGTGGAAACCCTCAGCGTTGGGACCTTATAGCAGTCGGGACGTGGTGCGGGGGTGAATCCCGGTTAGCCCACTTTGCAAACGTTTGTGAAACGCCTGCGAGCAGTGCACTTACTCACCAACCAGCGTTGCGAAGCGCGGACCAAACTCAGGGTGAGCACGCAGTGAGGCAAAATCTTGGTCACCTCTGGCCATTGCCTGATACTTTTCGTCGGCCACTATGGCACGTTCAAGATAACCCAACGCTTCTGCGGGACGATTGAGTTGTCCAAGAACACAGGCAGCGCCGTAGAGGACGTTGCCAGCCTCAGGTTGGAGCACCAGAGCCTTATCAAAAGCTTCCAGGGCCTCGCTGTACCTGTTCAGCTTAGCCAGACACACTCCACGCCAATTACGAGCCTCAGAGTCGTTTGGGTCCAACGTCGTTGCTTCATTGAATGCCTGTAAAGCTTCCTCGTGCCTATTCAGCGTCGCCAAGCACAAGCCACGCATATAGTGACCTAGGAAGTTGTTTGGTTCCAAAGTTATTACCTTGTCGAGTGCCTTCAGAGCCTCCTCATTACGGTGTAAACTCAAGTACGCATGAAACTGAGCTAAGTAAAGTAATGGGTCGTCAGGCGTCAGCTTTGCTCCGCGGCTATAGGCTGCCAGTGCATCCCTAAATCTGCCCAATTGCTGCAATGTATTGCCTCTATTCACGATTGCCGCTGGATTGTTAGGGTCCAGCGCCAGCGTCCTCTCCCAAGCAACCAAAGCTTGTTCGAAGCGTTTCAACTTGTCGAGAATGAATGCGTGATGAAAGTGCATATGCGCGTCGTTGGGCCGTAGTTTCGCCGCACTTTCATAAGCGCCAGTGGCTTCTTCGTAGCGGGCCAGTCGTTCAAGCACTTCTCCTTTCAGGAATTGGGCTTGCGCATTTTCGGGCGTCAATACTACCGTCCGCTCGAATGCGGCAAGAGCTTCTTCCAGTCTATTGAGGTGAGCATACACAAGGCCACGGTGAAACCACGCGTGGGAGTTGCTTGGCTCAGTTGACACCACTCGGTCAAATGCGTCCAGCGACTCTTCATAACGTCTGAGCCTATCCAGAACAATCCCACGATTCTCATGGGCCAAACCATAATCAGGCTGTAATGCGATGGCCCGGTCGTGAGCAGCTAGAGCGTCTTCAAACTTGCCCATCGCTACCAGAACAACCCCGCGGGCAGTATGAGCTTCTGGGAATCTAGGCTGAAGTACCACGGCTTTCTCCAAAGCTTCAAGCGCTTCTGGTACTCGCTCTGTGAAATAGAGAGCCAAACCGCGCACATAGTAGCTCCCAGCCTCCATAGCCAGTAAACCCGCAGTTGCTTGTAGCAGCTGCTTTACGCGCCTGACTTCTTGTTTGGTTAGGCTGACACCCTCGCCCATGAGAACATCGTGGCCAGCACTGTCCGTCAATGCGCTTTGGGACACGACCCGATGGGGAACTAGTCCACGTAGCTCTAGCTGTGCTTGGAATGCCTTTAGTTGCTGATCATACTCGGTGCGAAGCTCATGGGCGTACTGGGTGTTGCCCTGCTCCTCAGCTAGCTTGATCCGGCGGTCCTGATCCTCACGCCAACTCTGCCAGGAGTCACGCTCTGTTTCGTGATGAAAGCGCCGCTTTTCCATCCACAAGCTAGCTAGCTTGGTTGGCAAAGCAAAAATCTTGCCGACACCGTCTAAGACTGTGCTGATACCAAACATTGCGAACTTCAGTTCACTTTGGGCCTAGGATACAACCCGACAATGCAGTCGTCCAGTGCAGGAACTTACGGCGGCGGGTGGTTGCATCAGCCCACACTGTCCAGACTGTTCTGGCCCGCCGCCGCAGCCAGTCAGGAAGCAGGTTTTTGTCCTAGCGTTAGGCGCAGCCTGAGATCGAAGACTGTCTGAGTTCTGGTTTCTGTATACGCTGGCCCCAGGTATTCGTCGTTGCGAGCCCCGATGAAATCGGGGCGTGGCAATCTGGTGGGGCGGCCAGTGGCTGTGCCGAGAGAGGCTGAGCATGGGCAGAAGTTTGTTTGTCTACATCATGACCAACCCCAGAAAGACTGTCCTCTACACCGGTGTAACCAATAACCTCCCCCGTCGTGTCCATGAGCACAAAGAGAAACGTGTCCCTGGCTTTGCCTCAAACTACAACGTCACCGACCTTGTCTACTATGAGACAGCGGAAACGGCCGAGGCTGCGATTGCCCGTGAGAAGCAGTTGAAGGCAGGCTCCCGCCGGCGCAAGATCGAGCTCATCAAGGGCATGAACCCAACGTGGCAAGACCTGAGCGTTGAGCTGTAGGGCCAGGACTCACCGCCCCGCCAGATTGCTTCGTCGCCCCGACATGTCGGGACTCCTCGCAATGACAATTTGGGGACTTGTTTCGGGGACGGGACACTAAGGCCTGCTGTTGCCGGAGGAGTCCTTGCCTTCTCCAGCGCCGCGGCCCGCCATCTCGCGCATTTTGGCCGCCATCTCCTCCAGCCGTTTGGTGATCAGGTAGTTCAGGGTGCCCTCTGGGTAGTTGCCCTCGGCGTCTGGCTCGCCAGCGGGGACGCCCGTCAGGACCTCCATTCCTTGCTCCACGTGGTCCACGGCGTAGATGGTGAACTTGCCCTCTCTCACCGCCTGGATGACGTCCTCCCGGAGGACGAGGTTCTTGATGTTGTCCCTGGGGATGATAACTCCTTGATGTCCCGTGAGCCCCTGGGCCTTGCACACATCGAAGAACCCTTCGGTCTTGTGGGTGGCGCCCCCGATGGCCTGGACCTCTCCCCGCTGATTGACGGAGCCGGTGACGGCCAGGGACTGGCGGATGGGCAGGCCCGAGAGGCCGGACAGGAGGGTGTAGAGCTCCGCCGCTGAGGCGGAGTCGCCCTCCACCTCGTCGTAGCTCTGCTCAAAGCCAATGGTGGCGCGGAGGCTCAGGGGCCGGCTCTCGCCGTACTTGCCGGCCAGGTACCCGGTCAGGATCAGGAACCCCTTGTTGTGGATGCGCCCCGCCATCTGAGTCTCCCGGTCGATGTGGGCCACGTCGCCCCGGCCCAGGGAGATGCGCGCCGTGATGCGCATGGGCCGGCCGAAGATATAGTCTCCCAGGTCCACCACGGACATGCCGTTCACCTGGCCCACCACCTCGTCGTCCGTTGCGATCCGGATAATACCCTCCCGAATGAAGCGCTTGACCCTCTCCTCCACCAGGTTGGAGCGGTACGCCTTCTCCTCGATGGCCTTCGTCACGTGCTCTGCCTTGACCACGGAAGAGTTGTGGGTCTTGGCCCAGTAGTTGCCCTCCGTCACCAGGTCCGCTATGTCGATGAAGCGGGTGGTCAGGCGCTGCTGGTCCTCCACCAGGCGGGACGAGTATTCCACGAGCTTTGCCACGGCGGTCTTGTGAAAGGGGAGCAGGGCCGAGTCCCGGCACCTGTTGCACACGAAGGAGGCATAGAAGCGGATGTTCTCCGGCGACCTCTCCATGGACAGGTCGAAGTCGGCTCTCACCTTGAAGAGCTTGCGGAAGTCCTCGTCGAACCGTTGCAGGAGATGCAGCAAGAGGGGACTGCCCAGGAGGATGACCTTGAGACGCAAGGGTATGGGCTGGGGCCGTAGCGCCGTGAAGGGGACTGGGCTGAACTGTTCCCCGATGTTCTCGATCCTGACCTCCCCGCTGCGGAGTACCCGTTTCAGGGTCTCCCATACCAGGGGCACCACCAGGAGGTCCTTCGCCTGGACGGCCAGGTAGCCTCCGTTGGCCCGGTGGACCGCTCCCGGGCGGACCATGGTGAGGTCGGTGGCGGCGGTGCCGAAGCGGGTCCGGTACTCCACGCGGCCGAACAGATTGTAGTAGGTGGGGTTGCCCTCCCAAACAACGGGGGCGCCCCGGGTCCTGCCGTTGTCCACCAGCACGTTGACGCGATAGCGGAGGAACCGCTCGGCTTCCCAGAGCTGTCTCGTAGCCGCAGCCTCTGGAGATGGCGCCTGGCCCGATGCCTGTGGCTCTTCCGATGTGCGGAACTCCTCCACGTGTCCGGCGATGTCCTGGCGCACGTCCTCCAGGTATCGGACGATCTCCTGAACATCCTGGTACTCTTCACGCAGGTCCCTGAAGGCGGGGTCCACCACCGCCAGGGCCACCTCCCGGTCCACCTCGCTGCGCTTCCGGTTGGCCTCGTGATCGATCCTCCTGATCTCCATGAGCTTGCGGTTGATGAGCTCCTGAAGAGCTTCGCTCTTCTCCCTCAGGGCCTTCTGCTCTTGCTCCGGGAGGGCGCTGAACTCCTCCCGGGTCAGGGGGTGGCCCTCACGGAGGGGCGTGGTGATGATGCCTACGGGGGATGACTGGACGTGGAACCCTTCGGCACGGGCGGCCTCCTCGATCTGTGTGGAGACCTGTTCCCGCTGGCGCTGGAACTCCTGCATCGCCTCCTCCACCTTGGCCCGGTACATGTCGCTCTCAAAGGCGCGCGGGATGTCCCGAAGGCAGTCGGCCAGGAGTTCCTCCATGGCGCGGACCAGCTCCCGGCCCCGGCCTGCGGGCAATGCGACGGCAATGGGTTCCTGGGGATTGTGGAAGTTATGGACGTAGCACCAGTCGTCGGGTACTGGGCGCCCAGCGGATACCTCCTTGAGGAACGTCTCCAGGGTGGTGCTCCGTCCGGTGCCCGGGAAGCCGGAGACGTAGATGTTGTACCCTTCGGTGTCGATGCCCAGCCCGAATCCCAGGGCGCTGACGGCCCGGTCCTGGCCCACGGTCCCCGCCAGCGGCTCGACCTCCGCCGTGGTCTCGAACCCCAGGCTGTCAGGGTCGCAGGGGCAGGTGAGCTGCTCGGGGGGGACCTTCAACGCTTCGATGTCCACGGCTGTTCACCTCGGCTGGAGATGCAGGTCGCCGCGATGGCCCTAACGGCATAGTATGCGGTCTCGTGGGCGGGAGGGCAACCCCAGGCCCTACCCGCTCGCGCCAAGGGTGCCAACAGCGCCCCGGGCCTTCCATCGGGAGGCCCGGGGAAGCTTTTGCGTGGCCCTAGCCACCGCCCACGGGCCGGACGATCTCCACGACGTCTCCCTCCTTCAGCACCACCCGGGAGAACTCCTCCTTGCGAAGGACGGTTCCGTTGTACGCCACGGCCACGAAGCGGGTGTTGACTTCGTGGCTCTTGAGGAACTCCTCCAGAGGCGTGGGACCGTCCAGGCTCCTCGTTTTTCCGTTGACGGTCAGCGTGACCATGGCTTCTCCAGGGCGACGGGCCTCCGGCTGGCCTCCGCCAGCGCCTCCTTCAGCTCCTCAGCGGCCCGCAGGACATCGGACGCGGCGAGAATGGCGCTGACGACGGCGATGCCGGCGCACCCCTGCGCCAGCGCCTGGCCCACGACCTCCTTGGTGATGCCTCCTATGGCCAGAAAGGGGAGCCTCACGGCTCGGGCAACCTGGGCCAGAAGGCCGAGGCCCGCCGGTCGAGCCTGCGGTTTGGACCGCGTCGGGAAGATGGTCCCCACGATGAGAAAATCGGCTCCCTGGGCCTCTGCCATCCTCGCGCCCTCCACAGAGTGGACCGAGCGCCCCAGGAGCAGGCCATCGCCCGCCACGCTCCGCGCCGCCCTCACGGGCATGGCCTCTTCCCCCAGTTGCACGCCGTCCGCTTCGCTCGCCAGGGCGATATCCACCCGCTCGTTGATGAGGAGAAGGGCCCTTCCCCGGGTGACCTCGCGGAGCTCCTGCGCAAGGGCCAGGAGGTGGCCTCCAGGCAGGTCCCTCTCCCGGAGCTGGACCACGTTCACGCCGCCCCTGACCGCCTGCTCCACCACCGTGGGAAGGGGCTGGCCAGGACAGAGCCGCCGGTCGGTCACCAGGCAGAGCGCCGGGTAGGGCAGGGTCGGCCTTGCCCGGGGGTTCACCGCCGGACCACCCCCTCCTGCGGACTGCTGGGGACCGCGTAGTGCTTGATGGGGATGCGGCCCGCCCGATAGGCCAGCCGCCCCGCCTCTACCCCCAGGCGAAAGGCCCGGGCCATGGCGACGGGGTCCTTGGCCTGGGCGATGGCGGTGTTCACCAGCACCGCGTCGGCACCCAGTTCCATGGCCGCGGCGGCATCGGAAGGCACCCCCAGCCCAGCGTCCACCACCACGGGCACCTGGGCCTCCTCCACAATGATCTGGACCTCCTCCCGCGTATGGATGCCCTGCCCCGAGCCGATGGCCGAACCCAGAGGCATCACGGTGGCACAGCCCACCTCCTGGAGCTGGCGGGCCAGGACCGGGTCGGCGTGAATGTACGGGAGGACGACGAAGCCCTCCTTCACGAGGACCTCGGCGGCCCTCAGCGTGCCCGCCGGGTCAGGGAACAGGTACTTGGGGCTGGGGATGACCTCCAGCTTGACCCAGTCGGACAGCCCCATGGCCCTGGCCAGGCGGGCCGTGGTCAACGCCTCTTCCACCGTGCGGCACCCCGCCGTGTTGGGCAGGATGGTGTACCTGGTCCAGTCGAAGTAGTCCAGGATGGTCTTCTTGTTGGGGTCGTCCAGGTCCAGGCGGCGCAGGGCCACGGTGATGATCTCCGCCCCCGAAGCCTCGATGGAGGCGACCATCTCCTCCATGGAGCCGTGCCTCCCCGTGCCCACCATGAGGCGGGAGGTGAACTCCTTGCCCGCGATCACCAGCTTATCGTCCATGGCGCTCCTCCTCCCGAGGGCCTCAGCGAACAAAAAGCACCGCCGGGCCTAGCCTCGACGGTGCTGGCGAACCTTCCCCTGCTCCCTGCGCTGGCATTACCCAGATCAGGTTCCGACGGTCGCCCCGGTCCGCGGGGCCTCTCAGCCTGGCCTTCCCAAGCTCCCGGTGCCCTATGAACTTGCCGACTCCCCCGCTTCGCACAGCTAGCGTAGCATGCGCGGCGTGGTGTGTCAACGAACGGGCGAGGGCCACTCCGGGCCTCAGAAGGGCACCGCCGGGGCCAGGATTGTGGACGCCGGAGGCGCCATGGTAAGGTAGCAGGCAATCGCGGCGGGAACGGAGGTCGTCTCCATGCGTACCCGGTGGCCAGGGCGGGTATGATACCGGAGGAACGGCGGGTGGTGGCCCTAGCGGGCCTGGCCCATGGCGTCAACCACACCGCCGAATTGACCTACGCGGCCGTCCTGGCCGTGCTGGTGGCCCACTTCCAAACCGACCGCGTTCTTCTGGGACTCTTCGCCACCGTCTTCGCTCTGGCCTATGGAGTCACTGCCCTACCCTCCGGTTTTCTGGCCGACAAAATAGGCGCCAAGCGGACCATGGCCCTCTCCCTGGCCGGAGGGGGCGTGGCCGCGCTGCTGGTGGCTGGCGCGCCGACCCTCTGGTTCCTGGGGGCCAGCCTCGTCCTGCTGGGAGCCACGGCAGGGCTCTACCACCCTGCCGGGGTGACCTTCATCAGTCAGGGTGTGCGGCTGCGTTCCAGGGCCTTTGGGTACCACGGTGTTGCGGGAAACATCGGCCTTGCCCTGGCGCCCCCGGTGGCGACCTTGATGATGGGGCTCTGGAGCTGGCGTGCCGCTTTCCTGCTGGTGGGTTTCCTCTTTGGCGTCTCGGCCGTTGTCGTTCACCTGGTCAGGGCTCGGCCCCAGGAGGACCCGCTGGCCGAGGGGAGGCCAGCTTCAGGAGGGGCGTCGTCGCCAGGCGCATCCCCGGGGACATGGCGGCAGTACCTGGGCCCCCTGGTGGCGGTGTACGCCATCACCCTGTGCAACGGGCTCATCTACCGGGCCTCCCTGACCTATTTGCCCACCCTTTTCCGGGAAGAGCTCTCGGTCGCCTTGCTGGGCATCAACGCCGAGGACCTGGGTGGCGTCGTGGCCGGGGTGGCCATCTTCTTCGGCGCCGTCGGCCAGTACGCGGGAGGACTCATCGGCGACCGGTACCGAAGGGAGTTCCTGCTCCTGCCGCTGGCGTTGGTGGTAGTCGGTGCCCTGTGGGCCATGGGCTTCTCCAGCGGGCCGCTCCTGCTCCTGGCCGCCTCCCTGTTCACCTTTTTCCATTTCATGGGGCAGCCGTTGGGAAATTCCCTGATAGCCGACTACACGCCGGGTCTGGCCCGGGGCCGCATGTACGCCATCATGTTCATGGTTACCTTCGGCACAGGCTCGCTGGGTGGCGTGATAGGGGGCTGGATAGCGGAGCTCACGGGCGGCGTCGCGTGGGTCTTTCCCGCAGCGGGTACCCTGGGAGTAGGGATCGTGGCCCTGAGTATCTACCTCTCCGTGGCGGCCCTGGGGCGGGCAAGGCGATGGTCGGTGGCTTCGGGGTAGGAGGGGGGCCCTACACCCTGCCCTTGGGAGGGGTGACCAGGTAGGTGCAGCTCAGAGAGCCGTCTCGGATGCACCGCTCCAGCACCACCTCCTGGCCAAGGGCCGACGTCAGGAGCGTAGAGTCGTAGGAGCAGAGGACGGGGTTCCTGAGAGCGACTGTGCGGAAGGGGCAGTTGTGCAGGTGGACCCGCACGGACCCGTTCACCCGTTCCACTTCGGGGGCGAACTCCTCCTGCGCGAGCACGGCTTGAGCGCGGGCCACCCGCCCCGAGAAGCCCTTTTCCCTGGGGGCCTGCGGGACCGCTTGGACCGCCCGCGTGGCGAGCCGGCCCATGGCATGCCGGACCAGCGCCTCTCCGGTTAGACCTCTTGTCTCCTCCTCCGGCAGAGCCGCCAGCTCGCCCACGAGCAGGCCCAGCAGGCGACCATAGCTCTTGGGGAGGGTCTCCTGGCCGGTGTCGGTGAGGAAATAGGAGTATTCGGGTCGGCCTGCCTTTTTCCTGACCTGGCGATAGGCCACCAGATGGTCCCGTTGCAGGATGTCCAAATGGCGCCGCACCGTCGCCGAGGCGAGACCTGTCTGGCGCGCAAGGTCGTCCACGGTTGCGAAGCTGCGGCGCTGGAGGAGTTGCAGGATCTGCTGGCGTGAGCCCTCGGGAGGCCGCTGGAGTACGTCTTGCATGGTGCCCTTCCTGCCGGTGACTTTAGAACATCAATGTCCAGTATATGCGAAAAACAGGAGCCCTGTCAAAATCAGATTTAGCTCGATTTTCGCACGTAATGCTTGACAATTCTCTTGGCAGGTGCTACCCTAGAGCCCTTAACAGGTGAATGCATGCGAGGCAGTCGCGATCCCGTAGCCCAGGTGGCGCCCCAGGCCGCCGAGCCCTGCCGTCACCACTGGCTCATCGAGCCGCCCCAAGGCCCCACCAGTCCGGGCGTGTGCCTCCTCTGCGGTGCCCGGCGCGAGTTCAAGAACTACCTGGAGAACGTCGGGTGGGAGGTCTCCACCGCCTCCCGACACCCTAGAGACGTGTCCGTCTACCTGGGCCTCCCTGCCGCCGACAGCCCCCTGGAAGAGCAGTAGTAGTCTGCTGCCTTCCCTTCCCTAGCCCGGGGCTGGCCTCTAGCTTTCCTGCTGCGCTGTCGCCCCGTAGACTCCCGGGCTGGAGAGGCATGCGGTCCTGTGCGCCTACGTGGCGTACCTCCATGCGTGGGGAAGCGCCGAGATGCTGGGCCTAGAGGCCGAAGGGCGCATCGCCTTGCCCCTGGTTCCCAGGGAGGCGCCAGAGGAACTCGTTGCGATAGCGAAAAGGGGCGCGGTATAATGAGGGCGGTCTGGACGCACTCTGGAGGGAGGAATCCGATGGAAAAGGGGACCTGGCAGGTCAAGGCAGGTCTTGCCCAGATGCTCAAGGGCGGCGTCATCATGGATGTCGTCACCCCGGAGCAGGCCAAGATCGCTGAGGAGGCAGGCGCCTGTGCCGTCATGGCCCTAGAGCGGGTGCCTTCCGATATTCGGCAGGCGGGTGGTGTTGCGCGCATGGCCGACCCTTCCCGTATCCTCGCCATCATGGAGACCGTGACCATCCCGGTCATGGCCAAGTGCCGCATCGGGCACTTCGTCGAAGCCCAGGTCCTGGAGGCCCTAGGCGTGGACTACGTCGATGAGTCCGAGGTCCTTACTCCGGCGGACGAGACCCACCATATCTGGAAGCACGAATTCAAGGTCCCCTTCGTCTGCGGGTGCAGAGACCTGGGCGAGGCCCTCAGGCGCATCGGGGAAGGCGCGGCCATGATCCGCACCAAGGGCGAGGCGGGGACCGGCAACATCGTTGAGGCGGTCCGCCACATGCGGGCGGTGATGGGCGAGGTCCGCAAGGTCCAGAACATGAACGAAGACGAGTTGCAGGCCGAGGCCAAGGCCCTGGGGGCCTCCCTGGAGCTGGTGCGGGATATCAAGCACGTGGGGCGGCTGCCTGTGGTGAACTTCGCCGCCGGTGGCGTGGCCACCCCCGCCGACGCCGCTCTCATGATGCAACTGGGTGCCGACGGTGTCTTCGTGGGCTCTGGCATCTTCAAGGCAGCGCGTCCGGAGCGGGTAGGCAAGGCCATCGTGCAGGCCGTGACCCATTTCAAGAACCCGGAGGTCCTGGCGGAGGTCTCCAAGGACCTGGGGGAGGCCATGCCGGGGCTGGATGTCCGCACCCTGAAGCAGGAGCAGTTGCTGGCCGTCCGAGGCTGGTAGGAGGTGACCAAGGTCGGTGTCCTGGCGTTGCAAGGAGACTTCGCCGAACACTTGCAGGCCCTTGGGAAGCTGAAAGTCGAGACGCGCGAGGTCCGTCTGCCCCGCGACCTGGAGGGCCTGGGTGGTCTCATCATCCCGGGGGGAGAGAGCACCAGCATGGCGCGCCTCATGGACATCTATGAGCTCCGGGGACCTCTCAAGGAGCGCGTGCGGGAGGGCATGGCCGTCTGGGGCACCTGCGCCGGCATGATCCTCCTTGCCAGGAGGCTGGTAGAAGACCGGCCAGAGCCCCTGGGGCTCATGGACATCGAGGTGCGCCGCAACGCCTTCGGTCGGCAGGTGGACAGCTTCGAGGCAGACCTCGTCATCCCCGCCCTCGGCGACAAGCCCTTCCACGCGGTGTTCATCCGGGCACCGGTGATCACCCAGGTGGGGCCGCAGGCCCAGATAATGGCCGCTCTGAAGGACGGGCGGGCCGTGGCTGCCCGGCAGGGACGCATGCTGGGTACCGCCTTTCACCCCGAACTCACGGAAGACCTTCGCTTCCACCGACATTTCCTGAAGATGGTGCGCTCACGAGCAGAATGATCCGCCCCCTGATGCTGGCCGACGTCTTTCGCCTCCTCGGCGTCAAGGGCCAGGAATGGGCAACGACGCCCCAGACCCTCTTCAGCCAGAGCTATCGCTTCTCGGTAAGGGGCTTCCTCCTCGGTAGGCCATGGCTTCGACGCCGCGGGGGGAGTTGGATCGCGGTGAAGGGCAGGCGTGTGCAGGGCGTTGTCTCCGCCAGGCCCACTGCCGGGCCCTCCTCCTGGCTGGTGGACCATCTGGTGACCCTGGAGGGGGACGGGGCGTACTGCGGCGAGCTGCTGGACGCAGTGGCCCTGAAGGCGAGTCGCTGCGGGGCCGAACGGCTCTTCCTTCACCCTCCCGACAACTGGCATCTGGGGGAGATCGTCCGGCATTCGGGGTTCTCCCTGTGCACCACCGTCCTGGCTTTCACCCTGCCCGGGCGGCGCGCCCTGCTGGGGATGGAACCCCCGCCCGGGTTCCGGCCACGGCTCCCAGCAGACGATCATTCCCTCTTTCGCCTGTACAACGCCGCCACGCCGGCGGGTATCCGGTCGGCCATGGGCGTCACCTTGCAGCAGTGGAAGGATGCCCAGGAGCCCTCGGGCAGGAGGACCCGGGAGGTGGTGGTGGAGCACCAGGGCGCCGTGAAAGCCTGGGGGAGGCTGGACCGCGCTTCCCGCTGGGTCCGGGTGCGTACCGTCCTGCATCCCGACTGGAGTGGCGACCAGGCGCAGGTCGTCGCCCTCGTGCTCCAGGAGGCAGGCCCTCGCCCCGTCCTCTGGGACGTCCCGGCCTATCAGCCCGAGCTGCGCACCATCCTGGAGCGGACCGGATTCGAGCTCGTGGGCTCCTACCACGTCATGGTCCGTCCTCTGGCGGCGCTCCTTCGCCGGCCTTCGCTGGCACCGGCCAAAGTGGTCTGAGGGCATGTCGGGAGGTGTGAACCAGCAAGAGTGAAGAAGACCATCGTTGACGACCTGGAAGCGTTGCTGAACACGCTTCCTCCCTACATCCAGGAGCCGCTCCGCGAGCGGGAGGAGTTGAGCAACCTTCTGGAGGTGGTGCTCGACCTGGGGAGACCTCCCGAGGCCCGCTTCCCCCCCGAAGACGTTCACCTGGACTCTCGCAACGTTACCGAGGAAGACCTCCAGTACGTCATGCAGCGCATCGGTGCCTTTGGCGGCGACAATCGCGCAGGCATCGAACGCACGCTGCACCGCTTCTCTGCCATCCGAAACCGCAACGGCAAGGTGGTGGGCATCACCTGCCGGGTGGGTCGGGCCGTCTTCGGGACCATTCAGCCCATAGAAGACCTCATCTCCATGGGCAAGAACGTCCTGCTGCTGGGCCGCCCAGGAGTGGGGAAGACCACCATGCTCCGGGAGGTAGCCAGGGTCCTGGCCGACGATGCCCGCAAGCGCGTCATCACCGTGGACACCTCCAATGAGATCGCGGGCGATGGCGACGTACCGCATCCGGGCATCGGACGGGCCCGGCGGATGCAGGTCCCCACCCCCTCCCTGCAACACAGCGTCATGATCGAGGCCGTGGAAAACCACATGCCCGAGGTCATCATCGTGGATGAAATGGGCACCGAGCTGGAGGCCGCCGCCGCCCGCACCATCGCTGAGCGAGGCGTGCAGCTCATCGCTACGGCCCACGGCAACACCCTGGAGAACCTCGTCCTGAACCCCACGCTGTCGGACCTGGTGGGAGGGGTCCAGACCGTCATCCTGGGCGACGAGGAGGCTCGGCGGCGCAGGACCCAGAAGACCGTGCTGGAGCGCAAGCAACCTCCCACCTTTGATATCGTCGTGGAGATCCAGGACTGGGAGAGGATGGCGGTCCACACCGATGTCGCGCAGGTAGTGGACGCGATGCTCCGCGGTGTCCCTCCCACCCCCGAACTCCGCTGGACGGACGAACAGGGCAGCGTGCAGAAGGGCCTGCCGGCAGCCGCCGAGCCCCGGAGGTCCGAGGCCGCCCCCTCTGGCACGGCCCAGACCACCCGGGTCCACCTTTGGGGCGTCAGCCGTGAAGCCGTCGAGCAGGTGGCGCACGACGTCGGTCTCCCCGTGCAGGTGGTGGACAACCTTGCGGACGCTGACATTCTGCTGACGACCAAGGCCCGCTTCCGGAGAGGGTCTCGGATGCTCAAGACCGCCGACGAGGCCGGGAAGCCCGTTTACGTCCTCCGCAGGAACACCTCTTCCCAGATCCAGCAGTTCCTGGCTTCCCTGGGCTCCCGCAACGGAAGGCCGTCGGTGCCGGAGGCACTGGACGAGGCCCGGCAGGCCGTGGAGCGCATTTGGCAGGGGGAGGCCCAGGTGCAGCTCAGCCCTCAGGACTCTTACACCCGGCGTCTCCAGCACCAACTGATCGGGCGCTACAACCTTCCCTCCACCAGCGTTGGCCGTGAGCCCTACCGGCGGGTCACGGTCTCGCGCCCCGGTTCCTAGTCTCAAAGCGGGCCGCGTGGGGAGACCGACGTTGCCAGCACCGCTCTTCGTGGCTTTCGAGGGGGGCGAAGGCAGTGGGAAGACCACCCAGGCGCGCCTCCTTCACTCCCGCCTTCTCCAGGAAGGGTACTCGGCCTACCTGTTCCACGAGCCGGGGGAAACGCCCGTCGGCAACCGCATCCGGGAGCTCCTGAAGGCCGAGCGGGCGAAAAGCGGAGGCCAGGGGCCCATCAGCCCCATGGCGGAACTCCTCCTCTTTTGCGCGGCACGCGTCGAGTTCGTGGACCGCGTGTTGAGCCCCATCCTCCGGGGGGAAAAGCCGAGAAGCTCCGGTCCTAGTAGCCCCACGAATTCGCCGCAGGGAGCCCTGCCGCTGGAAAGTGGGCAGGGGGCACGCAGCGGGGCGAAGGCCGTTGTTGTCTGCGACCGGTACGTGGCATCCACCGTCGCGTACCAGGGCTACGGCCGGGGCCTACCCCTGGACCAGGTCCACCTGCTCAATGGGTGGGTGACGCATGGCCTGAAGCCAGGCCTGACCGTGCTTCTGGACATCTCCCCGGAGCAGGGCCTGGGGCGCGTCAGGGCCCAGAAGTCGCTCCCCTGGGGGACGGAGGCGGCCCCAACGGAGGGCCGGCAGGACGTGGAAGGCCTCCGGCGCTTTGAGGAGGAGCCCCTGGCGTTCCACCAGCGGGTCCGGGAAGGCTACCTGGCCCTGGCCCGGGAGGCCCCCCGGGGGTGGCTGGTGGTGGACGCCACGTTGCCCAGGGAAGAGCTGGCCGCCGCGGTGTGGAGACGGGTGGCGGCCCTCCTCCGGCGGGACAGATAGAACTCATCTCAAAACCCTCACCCCCTGGCCCCCTCTCCCGCCTCAGGCGGGAGAGGGGG